>CAIWPS010000446.1 GCA_903914615.1 uncultured beta proteobacterium
CGCGACCGCGACGGAATGGCCGTCTGCAACGGGCCGATTGCTGCCTTTGGAGCGCTCGCCTCTGACAGCAGGACGACAGTCGCCTCAGCCCAGCCCGCGCACCGCCTCGATGGCCTGCTCGATGCGCTCCACCGCATGCACCGTCAACCCTTCGATGGCCTTCTTCGGCGCATTCGCCTTCGGCACCACGGCCACCGAGAAGCCCAGCTTGGCGGCCTCGCGCAGGCGCTCCTGGCCGCGCGGCGCCGGCCGCACCTCGCCGGCCAGGCCGACCTCGCCGAAGGCGATGAAGCCGCGCGGCAGCGGCTTGCCGCGCAGGCTGCCCTGGATCGCCAGCAGCACCGCCAGGTCGGCCGCCGGCTCGCCGATGCGCACGCCGCCCACGGCATTGACGAACACGTCCTGGTCCATGCAGCTGACGCCGGCATGGCGGTGCAGCACGGCCAGCAGCATCGCCAGGCGGTCGCGGTCCAGGCCCACGCTCAGGCGCCGCGGGCTCGGGCCGCCGCTGTCGACCAGCGCCTGCACTTCCACCAGCAGCGGGCGCGTGCCTTCCAGCGTCACCAGCACGCAGGTCCCGGGCACGGGTTCGCCATGGGTGGACAGGAAGATCGCGCTCGGGTTGCTCACACCCTTCAGCCCGCGCTCGGTCATCGCGAAGACGCCGATCTCGTTGACGGCGCCGAAGCGGTTCTTGATGGCGCGCACGAGGCGGAAGCTGCTGTGCGTGTCGCCCTCGAAGTACAGCACGGTGTCGACGATGTGCTCGAGCACGCGCGGGCCGGCCAGCGCGCCTTCCTTGGTGACGTGGCCCACCAGCACCATCGCGCAGCCGCTGGTCTTGGCCAGTCGCGTCAGCTGGGCCGCGCATTCGCGCACCTGCGCCACCGAGCCCGGGGCCGAAGTGAGCTGGTCGGAATAGACGGTCTGGATCGAGTCGATGACGCAGAAGGCGGGCTGCTCGGACTCGATGGCGGCGACGATCTTCTCCAGCTGGATCTCGGCCAGCACGCGCACCTTGGCACCCGACAGGCCGAGCCGGCGCGCACGCAGCGCGATCTGCGCGCCGCTCTCTTCGCCGGTCACGTACAGCACCTTCATCTGCGCCGAGAGGGCATCGACCGCCTGCAGCAGCAGCGTGCTCTTGCCGATGCCGGGGTCGCCGCCCATCAGCACCACCGCGCCTTCGACGATACCGCCGCCCAGCACGCGGTCCAGCTCTTCCTGGCCGGTGGGTGTGCGGGCGACGTCGGCGGCCTCGATCTCGCTCAGCGTGGCCACCGGCTGGCTCTTGGCCAGCGCCTGGAAGCGGCTGTTGCGCGTGGCCGGGCCGGTGGGCTCGGCGATGGCCTCGTCCAGCGTGTTCCAGGCCTTGCAGTGCGGGCACTGGCCCAGCCACTTCGGGCTGTTGCCGCCGCATTCGCGGCAGGTGTAGATCGTCTTGGCCATGCGCGGATTGTCGTCCGCGCAGGCTGCTTCAGGCCGCCGTGAAGTTGCCGTGGAAGCCCAGCGGCAGCAGGTAGGGCAGCACGGCCTGCGCGATGGGCCCGTCCTCGACATGCGCGGCGTCCAGCAGGTTCAGCACCGTCGCCTGACGGCGGGCGTCGTAGATGGTGCCCAGCAACCAGGCGTCGAGCTCGCCGGTCCTGCCCGGCTTGGGCACGACGATGTGCTCCTCCACCACCACCTGGTCGCCGTAGTCGTAACGGCGGCTGCGACCGGTCTCGGTGTCCAGCACCTGCACGCCGTGCAGCAGCGCGGTGTTGCGCAGGTCGCTCTGGCGCCAGGCGGCGCCGGTGACGAGGAAGCGCGCCGGCTGGCCGATGCGCCGCGGGTCGATGCGAGGGAATTCGACCTCGCCCGGCAAGCCCTGCACCTGGGCGCGGCCACTGGCCATGTCCAGTGTCGCCAGCTGCAGGTTGGCGTGCCCGGCCGGCGAGGGGCGCCCGGCCATCAGCGCCACCGCCTCCTGGTCCAGGAACCAGGTGTCTGGCGCGGCGATGTAGCTCAGCGCGATGCGGCCGTCGCGCGTCTCGTGCGCGTTGCCGACGTGGAAGACCATCTGCGGCGGCAGCTCGAAGACGCGGCGGCGGCGGATGTCGGCCTTCTCCATCACCAGCACGCGCAGCGGCTCGCCCGCAACCATCGGGAAGCGGCGCGGGCCGTCGCCGGCGACGGGCTCCTGGAAGTTCAGCTTCACCGGCGGCAGCGGCACCACCAGGTAGCGCCCGGTCACGGCCATGTCGTGGACCATGCCGCCGGGGAAGGGCGACTCGCCGAGCTGCACGCCGGCCAGGGCGCCCTTCGGGTCGATGTGCCAGACCACGATGCCCGGGCCGGCGGTGCCGATGTTCCAGAGGTGGCCCGCCGCGTCCACCTTCGGGTGCGCCGAGAAGGGCACCTGCTGCAGGTCGGCGCGCCAGGTCACCGGGCCTTGGGTCGACAGGTCGCGCGGGTCCAGCGCATAGGCCGACCCGCCTTCCCACAGCGCCAGCAGGCGGCCGCCATGTTCCAGCACATTCGTGTTGGCGACGTTGAAGGCGTCGGGGCCGCCCGCCGGCGGGCCGCCGTCGATCTGCGTGCCCAGCGCCGACATCAGGAAGCGGCCGGCCCGCTGTTCGGCCTGCAGCTTGGCGGTGCGCACGAGGCGGCCGCGGTGCGCGACGCGGCCGTCGCCCAGCGTGTACTGCTGCACCATGCCGTCGCCGTCGAACCAGTGGTGATAGCGCTCGCCCTGGCGTTCGTAGAGCGCCGGGCCGTTGCGGTAGAAGCGGCCGCGCAGCTCCGCCGGCCAGCGGCCTCGCAGCAGCGCGCTGGCGCAGTCGCGGTCGCCGCTGGCGTCGGTCACGCCCTTGAAGGGCGCGAGCAGCGGCTGCGTCGCCACGGCGGCGGCGAAGTCAGCGGCAGCGGCGGGCTTGGCCCAGGCCGGCGCGGCCAGCGTGGCGCCGAGCGTCGCCCCCAGGCCAGGCAGGGCTTGCAGCAGGTGGCGGCGGGTGCTCATGCATCGCCCCTTACTGCGTCAGCTTGACGACGATGGTGCTGCCGTCCAGCGCCACCTTGCCGGTTTCCCAGCTCGGCCCGAAAGCGCCCGGGCTGCCCGAGGCGCCCCAGGGTTCGGTGGGCATGCCCAGCAGATTGCGGCCCATCTTGCCGTCGCTGTCGAGGTCCTGGAACAGCGTCAGCGCGACCTGCGGGCCCGACAGGCCGCAGACCTCGAGGTTCATGACCGCGTCGCCGGCGGGCAGGCGCAGCTGGGCGGCGGGCTTCTTCTTCTCGAAGGCCTCGGCGTCGAGGTAGGCAGCGACCATCAGGAAGCCCTGCTGCGGGCGCACGTTGCGCACTTCCACGGTGGCGCAGCCTTCGGCGGCACGGGCCGGCAGCGCGGCCGCGGCGGCCAGGGCCAGGATCGTCAGGCGGGCGGGGACAGACTTCATCGCGAGGCTCCGGTGGGTGACAGTCGGCGCCATTCTGCGCAGCGCGCGCAGGCCCGGGGCCGACGATGCGACGACGCGTTGCCGCGCAGCGCGAAGTGCCGTCGCGGCGGCGCCGGCTGCGGCCGCGCCCGTCCGCCGCGCTAGTCTGCCGGGCGCTGGCGGCCGGCCTTGATGGCACCGCGGTGCGCCTTTCCCTGCAGCCGCCGCTGGCGCGATGCACGCGTGGGCCTGGTGGCGCGGCGCAGGGCGTCGGGCGTGGCCGCGTCGTCCACCAGCGCCTGCAGCCGCGCCAGCGCGTCGGCCTGGTTGCGCGGCAGGCTGCGGTGGGTCTGCGCCTTGATGACGATGACGCCGCCGCTGTTCAGGCGCTGGTCGGCCAGCGCCAGCAGGCGCAGCTTCACTTCGTCGGGCAGCGACGAAGCCGCGACGTCGAAGCGCAGGTGCGCCGCGCTGGAGACCTTGTTGACGTTCTGCCCGCCCGCGCCCTGCGCGCGGATGGCCGTGAACTCGACCTCCGCGGGGTCGATGGCGGGCACGCGCGGGGCCACGGTGTCTCAGGGCTCCACGTCGGCGGCCACGCGCATGGGCACGCGCGGCGCCACCGCGCACATCAGCTCGTAGCCGATGGTGCCGGCCGCCTGCGCCACGTCGTCGATGGCCAGCAGCGAACCGTGCGGGCCGTGGCCCCACAGCGTCACCTCGCTGCCGATGCCGGCCTGCGGCACCGGCGTGAGGTCCACCGCCAGCATGTCCATCGAGACCCGGCCCACGGTGCCGGTGCGCACGCCGTCGACGAGCACCGGCGTGTCGGTGCCGGCGTGGCGCGGGTAGCCGTCGGCATAGCCGCAGGCGACGATGCCGATGCGCTGCGGGCCGCTGGCCACAAAGCGGCTGCCATAGCCCACGGTGTCGCCGCTCTGCAGCTGCTGCGTGGCGATGAGGCGCGAGCGCAGCGTCATCGCCGGCCGCAGGCCCCAGTGGCGGATGTCGTGCTGCGGGAAGTCGGGCGCGCTGCCGTAGCTGAGGATGCCGGCACGCACCCAGTCAGACCGCAGGCCATGGCGCAGGATGGCCGCGCTGTTGGACAGGCTGCGCTCGCCCGGCAGGTCGCGCGTGGCGGCCTCGAAGGCGGCCACCTGGTGCGCGACGCCGCGTTCGCCGTCGGCGTCGCTGAAGTGCGTCATCAGCGAGATCTCGTCGACCTGCGCCAGCGCGTTCAGCCGTGCCCAGGCCGCGCGCAGCGCGGCGGCGCGGAATCCCAGGCGGTTCATGCCGCTGTTCATCTTCAGGAACACGCGCTGCGGCTGCTGCGTCTTGTGCGCGGCCAGCCAGTCGATCTGCTCATTGCAGTGAACGACGTGCCACAGGTTCAGGCGCGAGCAGAGTTCGAGGTCGCGCGGCTCGAACACGCCTTCGAGCAGCAGCACCGGGCCGCGCCAGCCCAGCGCGCGAACCCGCTCGGCCTCGGCCAGGTCGAGCAGCGCGAAGCCGTCGGCGCCGCGCAGCCCTTCGAAGGCGCGCTCGATGCCGTGGCCGTAGGCGTTGGCCTTGACCACCGCCCACAGCCGCGCATCGGGCGCAGCGCCGCGCGCCCGGGCCAGGTTGTGGGCCAGCGCGGCGGGGTGGACGAGGGCTTCGATGGGGCGGGGCAATTCTTGTCACTCGCGGTCTGCAGGCCATTCTGCCCGCCTTCTTGTGCATGCTATAACCCGCGCGCCCAAGTGAGTGCCCCTGAAGGCACCCGGCCCGGCCTGGCAGGCGGGCGAACGTCGTTGACATGAGAGACGGAGACAACGCGCCGGCGCGCCCGCCCCGCGCGGGACAAGCGCGCGACACGATGAAAAAAGGTTTCTCGACCATCATGTCGGCGCAGTTCTTCAGCTCGCTGGCTGACAACGCGCTGCTGGTGGCAGCCATCGAACTGCTGAAACTGAACCAGGCCCCGGCCTGGCAGACGCCCGCGCTGGCGCCGATGTTCGCGCTGTTCTACGTCGTGCTGGCACCTTTCGTCGGCGCCTTCTCCGACGCCATGCCCAAGGGCCGCGTCATGTTCATCAGCAACAGCGTCAAGGTGGCCGGCTGCCTGCTCATGCTCTTCGGCGCCCACCCGCTGCTGGCCTACGCCGTCGTCGGCCTGGGTGCGGCGGCGTACTCGCCGGCCAAGTACGGCATCCTCACCGAGCTGCTGCCGCCTTCGCAGCTGGTCAAGGGCAACGGCTGGATCGAGGGCCTCACGGTGGGCTCGATCATCCTGGGCATCCTGCTCGGCGGCCAGCTCGTGGGGCCGAAGCTGGCGCCGATGCTGCTGGATATCGACTTCCCCTTCGTCGACACCGGCATCGACACGCCGCCCGAAGCGGCCATCGCCTGCATCGTCGTGCTCTACGTCATCGCGGCGCTGTTCAACCTGCGCATCCCGCGCACCTCGGCGCCGCTGCAGCCGCTCAGCGGCGGCGTGCGCGGGCTGGTGCGCGACTTCTCGCACTGCAACGCGAGGCTGTGGACCGACAAGCTGGGCCAGATCACGCTGGCGACGACGACGCTGCTGTGGGGCATCTTCAGCAACCTGCGCGTCATCGTCTTCGCCTGGGCCGCGGCGGCACTGGGCTACGGCACCACGCAGGCCAGCAACCTCGCCGGCGTGGTCGTCATCGGCTCGGTCATCGGCGCCGTCACGGCATCCACGATGATGCGGCTGGAACGGGCGGTGGCGGTGATCCCGCTGGCCATGGCCGTGGGCGTGCTGATGATCTGCCTGAACGTCATGACCAACGTCTGGGTGGCGGCGCCCTTCCTGGTGCTGATGGGCGCGCTGTGCGGCTTCGTCATCGTGCCGATGAACGCGCTGCTGCAGCACCGCGGCCACAACCTGATGGGCGCCGGGCGCTCGATCGCGGTGCAGAACTTCAACGAGCAGGCCTGCATCCTGGGCACCGGCGCCTTCTATGCCGGCATGACGCGCTTCGGCCTGTCGGCGTTCACCGCAATCACGGTCTTCGGCCTCACGGTGGCGGGCATCATGGAGCTCATCCGCCGCTGGCACCGGCGCAACCTGGTGGTCCACGGCGAAGAGGTGCAGAGGCTGCTGACCATCGCGCAGACGGACGGCCATTGAAGGACCGGGCCGAGCGCCGCACGGCCACGCTGGCCGTCCTGGCGCTGCTGTTCAACGCCCTCACCTGGGGCCTGTCGTGGTGGCCCTTCCGGCTGCTGCAGGACCAGGGGCTGCACCCGCTGTGGGCCACGGCGCTGATCTATGCCCTGGCCGTCGTCGCCATCACCGCCTGGCGGCCCGGCGCCTGGGCCGACCTGGCGCGCACGCGCTCGCTGTGGTGGCTGGTGGCTGCCGCCGGCACCACCAACGCCACCTTCAACTGGGCCGTGACGGTGGGCGACGTGGTGCGCGTGGTGCTGCTGTTCTACCTGATGCCGCTGTGGGCGGTGCTGCTGGCGCGCTGGCTGCTGCACGAAGCCTTCAGCTTCGCCGCCGGGCTGCGCGTGGCGCTGGCGCTGTCCGGCGCCGCCATCGTGCTGTGGCCGGCGGCCGGCAGCGGCGACACGCTGCCGCTGCCGCGGACGCTGCCCGAGGCGCTGGCCTTGCTGGGCGGCTTCACCTTCGCGCTCAACAACGTGCTGCTGCGGCGCGAGGCTGCGCGGCCCGAGGCAGCGCGCGCGCTGGCCATGTTCCTTGGCGGCATGGTCGTGGCGGCGGTGCTGGCCGCGGCGCTTTCGGGCCGGGGGCAGGCACCCTGGCCGCCGGCGCCCGCGCCGGGCTGGATCGCCGGCTGCCTGGCGCTGGGGCTGGCCTTCCTGGCCGGCAACGTGGCTTTGCAGTTCGGCGCCGCACGGCTCGCCGCCAGCGTCACGGCGGTGGTGATGATCTGCGAGGTGCTGTTCGCCTCGGCTTCGGCGGTGCTGCTGGGCGGCGGCCACCTGACACCGGCGCTGCTGCTGGGCGGGGCGCTGATCGTCGGTGCCACGCTGCTGGCCGGCCGCGGCTGAGGCCGCCTCCGGCAGGCCCTCGCGGGTCCGCAGGGGCTCGCTCGGTCGTGCCTCAGCCCGGCCGCGTGCCCGTCTGCGCGATCTCGGCCGCCGGCGCCTTCAGGCCCTGGCGCTGCAGCAGGCGGGCCAGTTCCAGCGCCTCCAGCGGCTTGCCCAGGTAGGCGTCGCAGCCGGCCAGCGCGCCGCGCACGCGGTCGAGTTCGCTGTGGTGCGCCGAAAGCACGACGACCATCGCGTTCACCGCCGACGGCGTGCGCTTGATGAGCTGGCACAGCGCCAGGCCGTCGAGTTCGCTGCCGGCGCCGAGCTCGATGTCGAGGAAGACGTAGTCGTAGCTGCGCCGCGCCAGCAGTTCCAGCGCATGTTCGCTGGTGGCGGCGCGGTCGGTCTGCAGGCCCCAGGGCTTCAGGCGCGTCTCCAGGAAACGCAGGGCGACCTCGCTGTCGTCGACCAGCAGCGCGCGCGGCGCGCCGGGCAAGGGCGCCGGCGCCGCGGCTTGCATCAGGGGCGACCGCGGCGCCGCGGTCTGCGGCGACCGCGCGGCCTCGCCGGGCTGCGCCTTGGCAGCCGCAGGTCCCGGCGACAGGTCCACGACGACGGGCAGCGCCGCGCCGGGCGGGCTCGCGGGCGCCGGTGGTGTGGCCGGCAGCACCGCGGCACGGTCTGCATCGCCGAGCGGGCTGGCATCGTCGGTGAAGGAGCCGCCCATGAGCACCAGCGCGTCGAGTTCGCGCAGCACATGCACGGGGTCGATGGGCCGGCGCATCCAGGCCGAGGCACCGGCCGGCGGCTGCGCGCCGATGAACACCGTCTCGGCCAGCCGCTCGGTGGCCACGACGAGCTGCACCGAAGGCAGGTGGTCGGCGTCGGCCAGCAGGTAGTCGGCGTCGGTCAGCATGTGCACCTGCCGGTAGGCCGGGCTGCGCGTGCCGGCGAGGCGGAAGCAGGAACCGAGCGCGCTGCGTTCGAAGTCGCTGAAGCCCAGCAGGGCGATCTTCAGGGGCGGGCTGGCGGGTGGTGGCATGGTGCGGTCGATGGTGCGGTGCACCGGCATGCCTGTCAACGCCCGGCGGGTGGCCGGGCGCTAACATCGACGCCCTTTGTGTCATGAAGGAAGCGCGATGGCCGCCAGCTTGTACGACTTCGACGCCGTCTCCATCGGCGGGCAGCCCGCGGACCTGGCCAGCCAGCGCGGCAAGGTGGTGCTGGTCGTCAACACCGCCAGCGCCTGCGGCTTCACGCCGCAGTTCGCAGGGCTGGAAAAGCTGTGGCAGGACTACCGCGACCGCGGCCTGGTGGTGGTCGGCTTCCCGAGCAACGAGTTCGGCGGCCAGGACCCCGGCAGCAACGACGAGATCGCCTCGTTCTGCCAGCTCAACTACGGCGTGAGCTTTCCGATGATGGCCAAGGTCAAGGTCAACGGCAGCGAGGCGCACCCGCTGTGGCAATGGCTCAAGGGCGAGGCGCCGGGGCTGCTGGGCACCCAGGGCATCAAATGGAACTTCACCAAGTTCCTGGTCGGCCGCGACGGCCAGGTGATCAAGCGCTACGCCCCCAACGACGCCCCCGACGCGCTGCGCAAGGACATCGAGAAGGCCCTGGCCGCGCCATGATGTTCAGCCACCTCGACCGCTACGCCGGCGACCCCATCCTGAGCCTGAACGAGGCCTTCCAGAAGGACCCGCGGGCGGACAAGGTCAACCTCTCGATCGGCATCTACTTCGACGACGCCGGCCGCATCCCGGTGCTGGACAGCGTGCACCGCGCCGAGGCCCGCATGCTGGCCGAGGCCGGCCCCAAGCCCTACCTGCCGATGGAAGGCGCGGCGGCGACGCGCCGCGAGGTGCAGAAGCTGCTCTTCGGCGCCGGCCACGAGGCGGTGACGAGCGGCCGCACGGTGACGCTGCAGACCGTGGGTTCCAGCGGCGGCCTGAAGGTCGGCGCCGACTTCATCAGGCGCTGGCTGCCCGGCAGCGAGGTCTGGGTCAGCGACCCGACCTGGGACAACCACCGCGCCATGTTCGAAGGCGCCGGCGTGGCCGTGCACAGCTACCCCTACTACGACCCGGCCAGCGGCGGCCTGGCCTTCGACGCGATGCGCCAGACGCTGGCCGGGCTGCCGCCGCGCAGCATCGTGCTGCTGCACGCCTGCTGCCACAACCCCACCGGCGTCGACCTCACGCCGGCGCAATGGCAGGCCCTGGTGCCCTTGCTGCGCGAGCGCGAACTGCTGCCCTACCTGGACCTCGCCTACCAGGGCTACGGCGACGGCATCGCCGAAGACGCCCACGCGGTACGCTTGCTGGCGGCCTCGGGCCTGAGCTTCTTCGTCGCCAATTCCTTCTCCAAGAGCATGAGCGTGTACGGCGAACGCGCCGGCGCGCTCAGCGTGGTCTGCGCCGACGCCGCCGAGGCCGCGCTCGTGCTGGGACAGCTGCAGGCCACCGTGCGCCGCAACTACTCCAGCCCGGCCATCCACGCCGCCGGCATCGTCGCCCATGTGCTCGGCGACCCGGCGCTGCGCGCCTCGTGGGAGGCCGACGTGGCCGGCATGCGCACCCGCATCCAGGCGATGCGGCGCAGCCTGCATGGCGTGCTTTCGGCGCGCCTGCCGGGGCGCGATTTCGGCTACTTCCTGAGCCAGCGCGGCATGTTCAGCTACACCGGGCTGAGCGCGGCGCAGGTCGACCGGCTGCGCGAGGAGTTCGGCGTCTACCTCGTGCGCTCGGGGCGCATCTGCATCGCCGGGCTGAACACCGGCAACGTCGAGCGCACCGCCGCCGCCATCGCCGCGGTGCTGTAGGCCGCCGCCCTCAGGCTGGCGCCGCCGCGGCCAGCACGCGCCCGCGCAGCCACTGGTGCGCCGGTGCGGCGTCGTGGCGCAGGTGCCAGATCATCTCCACCCATACCGGCCCCAGCGCCAGCGGCAGTTCGCGGATGACCAGCTCCTGCGCATAGCCGGTGGCGGGCACGAAGCTTTCGGGCAGCACCGTCAGCAGGTCGGAATCGGTGACGACGCGGCCGGCGGTGAAGAACTGGTTGACGGTGAGCACGATGCGCCGCTGCCGGCCCAGGCCGGCCAGCGCCTGGTCGACGAAGCCATGCGGCCGGCCCGAGAAGCTCACCAGCAGGTGGTGGGCGGCGCAGTAGGCGTCCAGTGTCAGCGGCGCCTCGGCCAGCGGGTGGCCGCGGCGCATGACGCAGACGTAGCGGGTGCCGTAGAGGCGGCCATGGCGCAGCGCGCTGTCCTGGCCCTGCGCGACGATCGCGGTGATGGCCTCGGGGAAGAAGCCCACCGCCAGGTCGACCTCGTCGCCCTCGACCATGCGGCGCGGGTCGCGCGTGGTCAGTGGCAGCACGCGCAGGTTGGCCAGCGCGCCCTCGCTCTCGATGCCCTGCACCAGCCGTGGCGCGAGCAGCGCTGCCGTGGCGTCGGCCATCGCGATGCGCATCTGCACGGCGTCGCGGCGGGGGTCGAAGTCGCCCGGCGACAGCGTCTCGCGCAGCAGCGTCAGCGCCTGCCGCACCTGCGGCCACATCGCTTCGGCCTGCGGCGTCGGCCGCATGCCATGCGCGGTGCGGACGAAGAGTTCCTCGCCCAGCGCCTCGCGCAGGCGGCGCAGTGCGTGGCTGACCGCCGGCTGCGTCATCGCCAGCGCGGCGGCTGCGCGCGTCAGGCTGCCCTCGGCCATCACGGCGTCGAGCACGCGCAGCAGGTTCAGGTCCAGGGTGCGGAAATTCAGGGCCACGAAAGTTGTGAAATATTGTTCATGCATATCTTACATGCGCAATATTCACTTGCGAGCCATTGGTAGTAACCCCAATATGAGACCCATCGCCAGTCCTTTGCGACGGCACCCGTCAGGAAACAGCATGACCAGCATCACCGTCCAATCGCCCGCCAAGGTTGCCGCGCCGCGCGCCGCGGGCGTCGCCGCCAGCATCTTCACCAGCCTCGTCGCCTGGTCCCACGGCCGCAGCCAGGCCCGCGCCGAGCGCGCGGCGCAGGCCGACCGCGCCCAGGAAGCCGCCGCGGTGCGCCAGTACGCCCAGCGCTTCGCGAGCCACGACCCGCGCTTCGCCGCCGACCTGCTGGCGGCGGCCGACCGCCACGAGCGGACCTAGGCCGCTGCGCGCAGCGCCGGCGCCGCGCCGGCCAGCTGCGAGTACAGGTCCTTGGGGTCGGCCAAGTCGGGGATGAGCCCGACCGTCTGGCCCAGCCCCAGCTCACGCGCCAGCGCGCCGACCAGGCGCAAGGCCGCGAAGTCCTCGAGCGCGAAGCCGACCGAGTCGAACACCGTCACCTCGTCGGCGCTGCGCCGGCCCGGGGCTTGGCCGGCGAGCACGCGCCACAGCTCGGTGACCGGGAAATCGGCCGCCATCTGCTGCAGGTCGCCCTCGACCCGGGTCTGCGGCTCGTACTCGACGAAGACGCTCGCGTTCGCCAGCACGCCGGGGTGCAGTTCGGTCTTGCCCGGGCAGTCGCCGCCGACGGCGTTCAGGTGCATGCCGGGCTCGATCATCCCGGGCGTGACGATGGTGGCGTTGCGCTTGTCGGCCGTCACCGTGGTGACGATGTCGGCGCCGCGTGCCGCCTCGGCGGCGCTGGCGCACAGCACCAGCTGCAGGCCGCCGGCGGCGCGCAGGTGGCGGGCCAGCCGGGCAGTGGCGCCGGGGTCGATATCGAACAGGCGCATCGTGGTGATGCCCAGACCGTGGGCGAAGGCCAGGGCCTGGAATTCGCTTTGCGCGCCATTGCCAATGAGAGCCATCGTCCGCGCCCCCGGCCGGGCCAGCGCGCGCGCCGCCATCACCGAAGTCGCAGCCGTCCGCATCGCCGTGGTAAGTGTGAGCTCACTCAGCAACTGAGGCTTGCCTGTGGCCACGTCGGCCAGCACGCCGAAGGCCATCACTGTGGGCAGACCGACGCGGTGGTTGCCCGGGTGGCCGTTGACGTACTTGAAGCTGTAGTGGCTGGCGTCGGCCACCGGCATCAGTTCGATCACGCCCTGGCGCGAATGGGCCGCCACGCGGGGCACCTTGTCGAAGTCGTTCCAGCGCCTGAACTCGGTGGTGATGGCCGCCTCCACGCGGCGCAGCACTTCGGGCAGGCCGTGCGCGGCGACGATGCGGGCGATGTCGTGGGTGGTGAGCAGAGTCGTCATGGCAGGCACCTGGGCCGATTCGATGAAGGATTGTTCCGAGCCCTGCGGGCAATGAGAACCGGCAGCTTTGCCACGAATACGACAAGGTTCTGCCGTTATGGCAGCCTTCGATGACAATATGGCGCATGGACAGCACCGACCTGCAGCTGATGGGCCTGCTCCGCCAGGACGCCCGCGCGCCCGTGGCGGCATTGGCGAAGAAGCTTGGCGTCTCGCGCGGCACCGTCACCAACCGCATCCGCCGTCTCGAGGACGACGGCGTCATCACCGGCTACACGGTGCAGCTGCGCCCCGACGCCCAGGGCGACCGCATCGCCGCCTGGATGAGCATCGCAGTCGAGGGCAACCAGACGCGCGCCGTCATCGCCACCCTGCTCGGCGAGCCCGGCGTGGCCGCCCTGCACGACACCAACGGCCGCTGGGACCTGCTGGCCGAACTGCGCGCCGCCAACCTGGGCGAGCTGGCCGAGGTGCTGGAGCGGGTGCGCCTGATCAAGGGCATCGGCGCCACCGAGACCAGCATCCACCTGCAGACCTACAAGCTGTCTTGAGCGCCTTCCTGCTGCGCCGCCTGGCCACCTTCGTGCTGACGCTGGCGGTGGCCTCGGCGGTGGTGTTCGCGGTGCTGGAAGTGCTGCCGGGCCATGCCGCCGAGGTCATCCTGGGCGAGACCGCCACCCCCGAATCGGTGGCCGCGCTGCAGGCCCGCCTGGGCGGCGACCGGCCGCCGCTGCAGCGTTACGGTCTCTGGGTCGGCGGCCTGCTGCAGGGCCGCACGGCCGACAGCATCAGCTATGGCAGCCCCACCGCCGAGCTCATCGCCGAGCGCCTGCGCGTGACGCTGCCGCTGGCCGCACTGGCGATGGCGCTGACGGTGGCGCTGGCGCTGGCGCTGGGTGTCTACGCCGCCTCGCACCACCGCCGCGCCGGCGACTACGGCGTCATGGCGCTGAGCCAGCTCGGCGTGGCCGTGCCCAGTTTCTGGTTCGCCATCCTGCTCATCCTGGTCTTCGCGGTGCAGCTGCAGTGGGTGGGCGCCGGCGGGTTTCCGGGCTGGACCGAAGCCGAGGGCGGCGGCGCCTGGGAAGGTCTGAAGGCGCTGCTGCTGCCGGCCCTGGCGCTGGCGCTGGTCCAGGCGGCCATCCTGGCGCGCGTGACGCGCTCGGCGGTGCTCGACGTGATGCGCGAGGACTACATGCGCACCGCCCGCGCCAAGGGCCTGACGCGGCGCCAGGCGCTCTGGCGGCATGGCCTGCGCAACGCCCTGGTGCCGGTGCTCACGGTGGCGGGACTGCAGTTCGCCAACCTGCTCACCGGCACCGTGGTGGTCGAGAACGTGTTCGTGCTGCCGGGCATCGGCCGCCTCGTTTTCCAGGCCATCGCCAACCGCGACCTCGTCGTCGTGCGCGACGTCGTCATGCTGCTGGCGGCGATGGTCGTGGCCGTGAACCTGGCGGTCGATGTGCTGGTGGCGCTGATCGACCCGCGCCAGCGCCGGGCATGAATCCAGGCCTGCGGCGCGCGCTGCGCCATCCCAGCTTTGTTGCCGGCGCGCTGCTGACGACGCTGCTGCTGGCGGCGGCGCTGCTGTCGCTGGTCTGGCAGCCCTGGCCGCCGGAGGCGATCGACATCCCGGCCAAGCTGCAGCGGCCTTCGGCCGCGCACTGGCTGGGCACCGACAGCCTGGGCCGCGACGTGGCGACGCTGCTGCTGGTGGGCTCGCGCAACAGCATCGTCGTCGGCGTCGTCGCGGTGGGCATCGGCCTCGTCGCCGGCGTCGCACTGGGCGCGCTGGCGGCGGCGCGGCGCGGCTGGACCGACGAGCTGGTGATGCGCGCCGCCGACTTCACCTTCGCCTTCCCGGCGCTGCTCACGGCCATCATGCTCACCGCCATCTACGGCCCCGGCCTGGGCCTGAGCATCGTCGCCATCGGCCTCTTCAACGTGCCGGTCTTCGCGCGCCTCACGCGCGGCGCGGCCAACGCCGTCTGGGCGCGCGACTACGTCACCGCGGCGCGCGCCGCCGGTCTCGGGCCCTGGGCCATCACGCGCGACCACGTGCTGCCCAACATCGCCAGCCTGCTCATCGTGCAGGCCACGATTTCCTTCGCCACCGCCATCCTGGCCGAGGCCGCGCTGAGCTACCTCGGTCTGGGTACGCAGCCGCCGCAGCCGAGCTGGGGCCGCATGCTCAGCGAAGCCCAGACCCTCGTCTTCCAGGCCCCGCGGCTGGCGGTTTATCCTGGGCTGGCGATCATGCTCAGCGTGCTCGGCCTGAACCTGCTCGGCGACGGCCTGCGCGACCTGCTCGACCCCCGACTCACGCGCCAGAGGTAGCCCCCCATGAAGATCGATTTCATCTCCGACGTCGCCTGCCCCTGGTGCGCGGTGGGCCTGAATGCGCTGGAACGCGCGCTCGAACGCATCGGGTCCGGGATCGACGTCGAACTGCACTTCCAGCCCTTCGAGCTGAACCCGAAGATGGACGCCGCCGGCGCCGATGCCGGCGAGTACCTGCGCGCGAAGTACGGCATGAGCGAGGAACAACTGGCGCACAACCGCGGCGTCATCCGCGAGCGCGGCGCCGCGGTGGGCTTCACCTTCGGCGACCGGCTGCGCGTGTGGAACACCTTCGACGCCCACCGCCTGCTGACCTGGGCCGGCGAGGCCG
>CAIWPS010000447.1 GCA_903914615.1 uncultured beta proteobacterium
GCGCAGGCCATCTCGAACAGCTCGTGGCTGACGCCGTTGATGTAGATGGCCAGCGAGACGCCGCCGTACATGACGACGCCCAATCGCAGCTCGCTGCCATAGTCTGCGGGGCTGGCGGCGGCGTCGGCCATGGTGCGGCCGGCGTCAGTGCGCCCGGACGCGCCCGCCGCCCCCCGGTCGCGGGATGACGACGCAGGGGGCCGCGGGGCGCGCATTCATTAAGATAGACAAGGGGGATTCCGTAGAGGACAGGGCCGCGGATGAAGATCGAGAACAAGCATACAGGCGCGCCGACGCGGTGGCGACGAGCCGCGGCCTGGGCCGCCTTGCTGCTGCCGCTGGCGCAGGCCGTCTGGGCACTGCCGCTGCCGCCCGGAGAGGAAGAGCAGCGCTGCTGGCTGCGCTACACGCGCGACCGCACGCAGGTCAACCTGCGCGAGCCCACGGCGGTGGACTTCTCCAACCTGCGCGACGGCGACACTGTGCGCTCGCCGCTGCTGGTGGAGTTCGCGGTGCGTGGCATGGGCGTGGAACCGGCGGGCATGCCGGTGACGGGCACGGGCCACCACCACATCCTGATCGACAAGCCGCTGCCGCTGAACGTGCAGTCGCCGATCCCCTTCGACGACCAGCACCGCCACTTCGGCAAGGGCCAGACCTCGACCGTCATCGATCTCAAGCCCGGCCCGCACACGCTGCGCCTGCTCTTCGCCGACCACGAGCACCGGCCCTACTTCGTGTACAGCAAGCAGATCACGGTGCAGGTGGCGGGGCCGCGGGCGGGCGCAACGCTGCCGAAGATCGACCCCGCCCGGCCCGAGGCCACGTGCCCGGCCTGGTACCAGGAAGAGCGTTCGCGCCCGCGCCCGGCCGACGAGCCGCTCTACATCTCCAACGTGCGCGCCGGCGAGGCCCTGACCAGCCCCTTCAACCTGCGCCTGGGCGTGCTCACGCTGGGGGTGTGCGCGCGCGGCCACTGCCCCGAGAAGAACGGCCACTTCTCGCTCGAGGTCCTGGAAGCCGGCAGCCGCCGCGGCGTGCAGGCGCATGACCTCGTCAAGGGCACGACGCAGATCAACCTCTTCGTCCCCAACGGCGAGTACGTGCTGCGACTGCGCCTGCTCGACGACCGCGGCCAGAACATGCTGCCGCCGCACGAACTGCCGGTGAAGGTGACGGGCCAGCAGGCCTTGTGACGCCGGCTCAGCCCGGCTGCCACAGCATCGGCAGCCCCGGCAGCGCGCGCAGCAGCGGTGCCAGCGCGCCGCCCCGCACCAGGGCCGCGGCGCTCCCGATGTCGGGCGCCAGGTAGCGGTCGGCGGGCATCGCCGGGCACGACTGGCGCAGCAGGCCGTGCGCGGCCTCCAGCGCCGGGCTGGTCTGCAGCGGCCGCAGGAACTCGATGCCCTGCGCCGCGGCCAGCCATTCGATGGCCAGGATGTGCGCCACGTTGTCGATCATCGGCTGCAGCCGCCGGGCAGCGAAGGTGGCCATGCTGACGTGGTCCTCCTGGTTGGCGCTGGTGGGCAGGCTGTCGACGCTGGCCGGGTGGGCCAGGCTCTTGTTCTCGCTGGCCAGGCTGGCCGCGGTGACATGGGCGATCATGAAGCCGCTGTTCAGCCCCGCGTCGGCGGTGAGGAAGGGCGGCAGCCGCGAGACGCTGCTGTCGATGAGCATGGCGATGCGGCGCTCGGCGATGGCGCCGACCTCGGCGATGGCGCAGGCCATGGCGTCGGCCGCCAGCGCCACGGGCTCGGCGTGGAAGTTGCCCCCACTGACCAGGGCTTCGTCCTCTGCAAACACCAGCGGGTTGTCGGTCACCGCATTCGCCTCGCGCAGCAGCACTGCGGCGGCGTGGCGCAGCTGGTCCAGGCAGGCGCCCACCACCTGCGGCTGGCAGCGCAGGCAGTAGGGGTCCTGCACGCGGTCGTCGCCCTTGAGATGGCTGGCCCGGATCGCGCTGCCTTCGAGCAGCGCGCGGTAGCAGCGCGCGACGTCGATCTGCCCCGGCTGCCCGCGCAGCGCATGGATGCGCGGGTCGAAGGGGCCGTCGCTGCCCCGCGCCGCGTCGACCGTCAGCGCCCCGATGACCAGCGCCGACTCGAGCACCGGCTCGAAGCTGAAGAGGGCGTGCAGCGCCAGCGCCGTCGACACCTGGGTGCCGTTGATCAGCGCCAGGCCTTCCTTGGCCTGCAGCTGCAGCGGCGCGATGCCGTGGCGGCGCAGCACCTCGGCCGCCGGCTGCGCTGCGCCGTCGACAAGGAACTCGCCCTCGCCCATCAGCGCCAGCGTCATGTGGGCCAGCGGCGCCAGGTCGCCGCTGGCGCCCACCGAGCCCTGGCTCTGCACGCAGGGCACGAGGCCGGCGTTGTGCACCGCCAGCAGGGTGTCGATGACCAGCGGCCGCACGCCCGAGTGGCCGCGCGCCAGGCTCGCCGCCTTCAGCGCCAGCATCAGCCGCAGCACCGGCGGCTGCAGCGGCGCGCCGACGCCGACGCTGTGCGAACGGATGAGGTTGCACTGCAGCGTCGCCAGGTCGGCTTCGCTGATGCGCGTGCTGGCGAGCTTGCCGAAGCCGGTGTTGACGCCGTAGACCGGCGCCGTGCCCGCGGCCGCGCGCTGCACCACGGCGGCGCTGGCCAGGATGGCGGGCAGCGCCTGCGGGTCGATGACCAGCGGCTGGCCGCCGGCGTGCAGGGCCTGCAGTTCCTCAAGCGAGAGCTGGCCGGGGCGCAGCAGCATCAGACGTTCACCATCGGCAAGTTCAGGCCCTGCTCGCGCGCGCAGGCCACCGCATCGTCGTAGCCGGCATCGGCATGCCGCATCACGCCCGTGGCCGGGTCGTTCCAGAGCACGCGCTCGATGCGCCGCGCCGCCGCCTCGGTGCCGTCGCAGACGATGACGACGCCGGCATGCTGCGAGTAGCCCATGCCGACGCCACCGCCATGGTGCAGGCTGACCCAGGTGGCGCCGCTGGCGGTGTTCAGCAGCGCGTTGAGCAGCGGCCAGTCGCTGACGGCGTCGCTGCCGTCCTGCATGGCCTCGGTTTCGCGGTTGGGGCTGGCGACGCTGCCGCTGTCCAGATGGTCGCGGCCGATGACGATGGGTGCCTTCAGCTCGCCGCTCCCCACCATCGCGTTGAAGGCCAGCCCGGCGCGCTGGCGTTCACCCAGGCCGATCCAGCAGATGCGTGCCGGCAGGCCCTGGAAGGCGATGCGTTCGGCCGCCATGTCGAGCCAGCGGTGCAGGTGCGCATCGTGCGGGAACAGCTCCTTCATCTTCGCGTCGGTGCGCCGGATGTCTTCGGGGTCGCCGCTCAGCGCCACCCAGCGGAAAGGCCCCTTGCCGCGGCAGAACAGCGGCCGGATGTAGGCCGGCACGAAGCCCGGGAAGGCGAAGGCGTTCTTCACGCCGGCGTCGAAGGCGACCTGGCGGATGTTGTTGCCGTAGTCCACCGTGGGCACGCCCGCGGCCTGGAAGTCGAGCATCGCCTGCACGTGCACGGCGCAGCTGCGCGCCGCCGCCGCGCGCAGCGCCGCGTGCTGCGCCGGGTCGGCCTGCGCGGCGCGCCAGCGCTCGACGCTCCAGCCCGCCGGCAGGTAGCCGTTGACGAGGTCGTGGGCGCTGGTCTGGTCGGTGACGAGGTCGGGCCTGACGCCACGGCGCAGGAGTTCGGGCAGCACCTCGGCGGCATTGCCGAGCAAGGCGATCGACACCGCCCGGCCCTGCGCCGTGTGCTTCGCGATGCGCGCCAGCGCGTCGTCGACGTCGGCGGCCTGCTCGTCGACATAGCGGCTGCGCAGGCGGAAGTCGATGCGGCTCTGCTGGCATTCGACGGTCAGGCTGCAGGCGCCAGCGAAAGTGGCGGCCAGAGGCTGCGCCCCGCCCATCCCGCCCAGCCCGGCCGTCAGGATCCACCGTCCCGCCAGGCTGCCGCCGAAGTGCTGGCGCCCGGCTTCGACGAAGGTCTCGTAGGTGCCCTGCACGATGCCCTGGCTGCCGATGTAGATCCAGCTGCCCGCGGTCATCTGGCCGTACATCATCAGGCCCTTGCGGTCGAGTTCGTCGAAGTGTTCCCAGTTGGCCCACTTCGGCACCAGGTTGCTGTTGGCGATGAGCACGCGCGGGGCGTCGGCATGGGTGCGGAACACACCCACCGGCTTGCCGCTCTGCACCAGCAGCGTCTCGTCCTCCTTCAGTGCGCGCAGGCTTTTCAGGATTGCCTCGAAGCAGTCCCAGTTGCGCGCCGCACGGCCGATGCCGCCGTAGACCACCAGCGCGTCGGGGTTCTCGGCCACCTCGGGGTCGAGGTTGTTCTGCAGCATGCGGTACGCGGCCTCGACGAGCCAGTTGGCGCAGCTCAGCTGGCTGCCGCGGGGCGACCGCACGGGGCGCGCTGCGGCGGGGCGGTGGATGGCGGCGAGGTCGGTCATGGCGGGCGCTCCGGCAGGTCGGTCCGGGGCGGACTCTACTTGTCTAGACAAGTCTATGCAAGTAGCATCCATGCCATGGTTTCCACCGCCTCGCCGGCCCGGGCGCCCTATGCCCGCGTCAAGCAGCACCTGAAGGACGGCCTGGCCGCGGGCCGCTGGCCGGCGGGGGCGCTGATGCCTTCCGAGGCCGAACTGGTGGCCGCCTTCGGCGTCAGCCGCATGACCGTCAGCCGCGCGCTGCGCGAACTGCAGGCCGAAGGGCTGGTCGAGCGCACCCAGGGCGTGGGCACCTTCGCCGCACCGCTGCACCGCGTGTCCTCGACGCTGACGCTGCACGACCTGCACGACGAGATCGTGGCGCGCGGCCACGTCCACGCGGCCGACGTGCGGCTGCAGCGGGCCGAGCCGGCGGCGCCGGCGCTGGCGGCGCAGCTGGGCGTGGCCCCGGGCAGCACGGTGTTCCACGCCCTCATCGTCCATGCCGAGAACGGCCAGCCGCTGCAGTGCGAAGACCGCTACGTCAACCCGGCCGAGGCCCCCGGCTTCCTGGCCGCCGACCTCACGCGCATCACGCCGACGCAGTGGCTGTTCCAGCACACCGCGCTGTGGCGCGCGCAGTACGCGATCGAGGCCGAGCGGCCGACGGTGCAGGAGGCCCGGTTGCTGGGCATCGCGCCCGACGCGCCCTGCCTGGTGCTGGTGCGGCGCACCTTCTCGCGCCAGGCGCCGATCACGCTGGCGCGGCTGGTGCACCCGGGCCAGCGCTACAGCCTGCAGGGCGAGTTCCAGCCATGAACCATGTGCTCGCCGCCGACGTCGTCCCGCAACCCTGGCGCAACGGCGGCGGCAGCACGCGCGAGCTGCTGACCTGGCCGGGGGGTGGCGACTGGGCGCTGCGCGTCAGCCTGGCCGTGGTGGCGCAGGACGGGCCTTTCTCGGCCTGGCCGGGCGTCCGGCGCTGGTTCGCGGTCGTTGAAGGCGGCGGCGTCGAGCTGGGTCTGCCCGAGGGGCCGGTCTGTGTCGCCGCGTGCAGCCCGCCGCTGCAATTCGCGGGCGACGCCGCACCGCCTTGCCGGCTGCTCGAAGGGCCGACGCAGGACCTGAACCTCATGGTGCGCCGCGGCCGCGGCGCCATGCGCCGTGCCATGCCGGCCACCGCGGCGCCCACCGGCACGCCCTGGCGCGCGCTCTACACCGCCGACGCGGCGACGCTGGAGCTCGACGGCGCCGTGATGCCGCTGGCTGCCGGCACGCTGGCCTGGCTGCACAGCGACGAGCCCGTGGGCTGGCAGCTGCAGGACGAACCGGTGCGCGCCTGGTGGCTGACCTGGAGCCCCGCTTGAGCACCACGCTGTGGCGCCATGCCAGGCTGGCCGCGATGACCGCGGGCACGGCCTGGGGCTGGGTCGACGACGCGGCGCTGCTCGTCGACGGCGACACGCTGCGCTGGGTCGGCCCCGACGGCGCCCTGCCCGCGGCGCTGACTGCGGCCGCCGAACACGACCTGCAGGGCGCCCTCGTCACCCCCGGCCTCATCGACGCCCACACCCACCTCGTCTACGGTGGCGACCGCGCCGCCGAGTTCGAGCTGCGCTTGCAGGGCGCCGGCTACGAGGCCATCGCGCGCGCCGGCGGCGGCATCCGCAGCACCGTGGCGGCGACGCGGGCGGCCAGCGACGAGCAGCTCTACGCCAGCGCCGCGGCGCGCGCCCGTGCCTTCATGGCCGAGGGCGTGACGACGATGGAGATCAAGTCAGGCTACGGCCTGAGCGAACACGACGAAGCCCGCTGCCTGGCCGTGGCGCGCCGCCTGGGCCGCGAACTGCCGCTGTCGGTGAGCACCACCTCGCTGGCCGCGCATGCGCTGGCGCCGGAATACGAAGGCCGCGCCGACGCC
>CAIWPS010000448.1 GCA_903914615.1 uncultured beta proteobacterium
GCTGTCGGCGCGCAGAGCTGGGAACAGTCGCCCAAGGGGAATGCTCTTGGCATAGGACAAAAAACCCAATCGAAGAAGTTCACTGTGCAGAGGAACGTTCCGGATTGAGGAGGAGGTTTTGACCTGGCGCATGTCACCGTCGTGAATGTCGACGTACCAGCCGAGTTGCTCGTCGTGCTTGATATCTTCCCCGTGCAATTGGGCGAGTTCCTCAACCCGAGCTCCGGTGAAGAGGGCCAGTAGCGGCAGCCAGTAGCAGGCGGCGCCAAGCGACTTTCGTGGAATGAAACCGGTCTGGTAAACGGGGCCGTTGAAGATGTCGGCCAGTTCGTCGGCCTCGAAGGGCAATCGCGTGCGACCGCTTTGCTTCTGCCGGTCAATGATGACTTCGATGCCTTCGAAGGGGTTGGACGGCAGCACGCGGTCCTTGCGAGCACATTCGAATGCGGCTCGTAGGAAGCCAAGAAGTTTCGCCACCGTCGTTTTGGACAAGTCGCCTCTGCCCGTGAGACGGTCGCGAAAATTCGCCGCTTCCAGTCCAGTCATTCTGTTCGCGGTGTTGACGGCGCAGTTGGCTCTGAGCTCTTCGAACGCTTGCTCAAAGGCGCGGACAGTCTTCGGCGGGCGGGTGGTTTGACGCCTTTTCCACAGCTGAAAGACGTCGTCGTAGCTCACAGTGCCCAGCGGCGCCAGAGGAATTTCGACGGCCTGGCCATTGCGTCGGCGCAGAATCGCATCACAGACCTCTATTTCGGCTTGCTGGAAGGTCCGGGCGAGGCGCTCGTAGGGCGGCGTGTGCCGGGGGATGCGCAGGTCGATGTTGGCCAGGAATGTTTCGAGGCTGATATAGACGTCGCGCAGGTCTCCCTGGGCGTACTGCTGGCGTAGAAGCCGCACGCCGTCCTCGTAGATGTCGAGGTCCAGCCGGCGCTGAGCCTCGTCGATGCCGGCGATTCGTTCCAACTCGTCCTGGGCCATCTTGGAGGCGCGATAGCGCAAGCAAAGATGGTCGATGTCCCCATCGGTCAGGTGCAGCATGGCGCCTTGGTAGCCATCGGCGAGTTTGCGGCTTTGCCGGCCTAGCGCTTCGAGCTCTAGGTCGAGTTGCTCACGTTGGTGCCTTGCGCGGACCTTCGCGACCTCCTTGTCGGAGGTCTTCAGACTCACCGAAACCATGGTCCGGCCGTAGGCCGTGATGAGGGCTGTCGGCACGCGGGCACGGAAGTAGAACGTGTCGCCGCGGCGGCTCAGGTAATTGCTCTTTGGCATGTCGACGGGTCCATTTGTGCATCAGGTTTGTGCACCACAGGACTATCGGCAGGCCGTCTAGGTACTGAAATCTTAATGAAATCAAGTACTTAGAGAAAAAATGGTGGAGACGAGGAGGATCGAACTCCTGACCTTCGCATTGCGAACGCGACGCTCTCCCAGCTGAGCTACGCCCCCACGACAGCGGCGAAGTTTATCACTGCCTTCGCGGACCCTTGAAGCGCGCGATTAACATCGCGGCCCCGCAGAGCCCGAGGAGTACCGACATGAAGCTCCGCCACGATCCGTCCTGGCTGGAAGCGCAGTACAACAACCGCGCCCGCGTCGCCGACCACGCCGCCGTGCTGTCCCGCTGGGCTCAGGCTTCGGCGCTGGTTCGCGCTCAGAGCCTGGCGCATCTGGACCTGCGCTACGGCCCGGGCGAAGGCGAGACGCTCGACGTGTTCCCGACGGCAGCGCCCCGGGCGCCGGTGCTGGTCTTCATCCATGGCGGTTACTGGCGTTCGCTGGACAAGTCCGACCATGCCTTCGTCGCGCCCTCGTTCACCGCCGACGGCGCGATGGTGGTGGTGCCCAACTACGCGCTGTGCCCGGCGGTGAGCATCGAGCACATCGTGCTGCAGACAGCCCGTGCGCTGGCCTGGGTCTGGCACCACGCCGCCGAATTCGGCGGCGACCCCGCGCGCATCGCCCTGGCCGGGCATTCGGCCGGCGGGCACCTGGCGACGATGCTGCTCAGCTGCCGCTGGAAGGAGATCGACGATGCCCTGCCCTTGCAGCCGGTGAGCGGCGCGCTGTCGATCTCGGGCCTGTACGACCTCGAACCGCTGCGCCATACGCCCTTCCTGCAGGCAGACCTGAAGCTCACGCCGACGTCCGTCGCACGCCTGAGCCCGGCCTTCTTCCCGCGACCCAAGGGTGCCAGGCTGCATGCCGCCGTGGGGCTGGACGAGAGCGACGAATTCCGGCGCCAGAACCTGCTGATCCGCGACGTCTGGGGACCGACTGCGGTGCCGGTCTGCGAGACCTTGCCGGCCAGCAACCACTTCACCGTGCTGCACAGCCTGGTCGACCCCGCCGGCCGCCTGCACGAGCTCGCGCTGCGCCTGCTGGGCCTGCGCTGAGCGCGCCGGCCGCGGGCGACTATGGCCGGCATTGAAGCTTTGTATTGGCAGCGCCGGCCGCCTTTGCTACCGTCGGCCTCGGCCGCGCCCTCGCAGGTCGACCGACTCACCCCTTGAACACCAGGAGCAAGACATGGGCTTGAAAGGTTCCAAGACCGAGCAAAACCTGAAGGACGCCTTCGCCGGCGAATCGCAGGCCAACCGCCGGTACCTGTACTTCGCCAACAAGGCCGACGTGGAAGGGCAGAACGACGTCGCCATGCTGTTCCGCTCGACCGCCGAAGGCGAGACCGGCCACGCGCACGGCCACCTCGAGTTCCTCGAAGCCACCGGCGACCCCGCCACCGGCCTGCCCATCGGCAGCAGCCGCCAGAACCTGGCCGCCGCCGTCGCCGGCGAGACGCACGAGTACACCGACATGTACCCGGGCATGGCCAAGACGGCGCGCGACGAAGGCTTCGACGAGATCGCCGACTGGTTCGAGACCCTGGCCAAGGCCGAGCGCTCGCACGCCAACCGCTACCAGAAGGCCCTGGACGCGCTGGTGGACTGATTCCGCCGGACTTCGTCGCAACAGGGGGCCTCGTGCCCCTTGTTGCTTTGAACACCCCACCGCAGCACCGCACCATGCGCGAAGGCAACCTGCAAGCCCCCACCCGCCACGCCGTTGACTGGAAGAGCGCCGACTTCCGCGACGAAGGCAAGGCCCTGGCCGAGATGGAGCGCGTGTTCGACATCTGCCATGGCTGCCGCCGCTGCGTCAGCCTGTGCCAGAGTTTCCCGACGCTGTTCGACCTCGTCGATGCCACCGAAGACGGCGAGGTGCACGGGGTGAAGAAGGAGGCCTACTGGAACGTCGTCGACCAGTGCTACCTGTGCGACCTGTGCTACATGACGAAGTGCCCGTACACGCCGCCGCACCCCTGGAACCTGGATTTCCCGCACCTGATGCTGCGCGCCAAGGCCATCAAGTTCGGGAAGGGCGAGGTCAAGGCGAGCGAGAAGTTCCTCGCCAGCACCGACCGCCACGGCCAGTTCGCCGGCATCCCCATCGTGGTGGAGGCCGTCAACGCCCTCAACGGCACGAAGGCGATGCGCAGGCTGATGGACCGCGAGCTCGGCGTCCACCCCGACGCCTGGATGCCCGGCCTGGCCGAGCAGCGCTTCCGCTGGGGCCGCCTGATGAACAACGCGGCGCCGCCGGTCGTCAACGGCCAGCGCACGCCGGGCAAGGTGGCGATCTTCGCCACCTGCTACGTCAACTACAACGAGCCCGGCATCGGCGCCGACCTCGTCAAGCTGCTCGACCACAACGATATCCCCTACGAGATCGTCGAGAAGGAACAGTGCTGCGGCATGCCCAAGCTCGAACTCGGCGACCTGGCATCGGTCGAGCAGGCCTGGAAGGCCAACATCCCGGTGCTGGCGAAATACGCCAGGGCGGGCTGGGCCATCGTCAGCGCGGTGCCCAGCTGCACGCTGATGTTCAAGCAGGAGCTGCCGCTGCTGTTTGCGGGCGATGCCGACACCCAGCTCGTCAAGCAAGCCATGTTCGACCCCTTCGAGTACTTCATCGCGCGCCACAAGGACGGCCTGCTGAAGACCGACTTCAAGGCCGCGCTGGGCCGGGTCAGCTACCACATCCCCTGCCACGGCCGGGTGCAGAACATCGGCAAGAAGACAGAGGAGATGTTCAAGCTGATCGGCCAGACGGTCGAGGTGAAGCTGAACACCGTCGAGCGCTGCTCGGGCCATGCTGGCACCTACGGCGTCAAGACGCTGACCCATCCGCTGGCGATGAAGATCGGCAAGCCGGTGTTCAAGAGCATGGCCAGGGACGAGCCCGACTACATCGGCAGCGACTGCCCGATGGCCGGCCACCACATCGCCCAGGGCATGGCGCAGGCCGGCACGCCGGCCAAGGCGCTGCAGCACCCGCTGTCCCTGGTGCGCATTGCCTACGGGCTGGAGTGAGTACCGCATGACGACATCCACCACCCGCATCCGCCGCGACAGCCTGCTCACGCTGGAGGCTTACGCGAAGGTCCGCAAGAGCAGCCAGCCTGCGGCCATCGCGCATCGCAAGCTGCGCAGCGTGGCCCTGGGCGAGCACATGACGCTGCAGTTCGAGGACGAGCAGACCGTGCGCCGCCAGATCCAGGAGATGCTGCACATCGAGAAGATCTTCGACGAGGACGGCATCCAGGGCGAGATCGACGCCTATGCCGCGCTGGTGCCCGACGGCAGCAACTGGAAGGCCACGATGCTGATCGAGTACCCCGACGCGCACGAGCGCAGGCGCGAGCTGGGGCGGCTCATCGGCGTCGAGGACCGCATGTTCGTCGAGGTCGAGGGCCATGCCCGCATCTACGCCATCGCCGACGAGGACCTGGACCGCGAGAACGACGAGAAGACCAGCGCCGTGCACTTCGTGCGCTTCGAGTTCGGCCCGGCGCAGCGCGACGCCGTGCGTGCCGGCGCGGCGGTGAAGCTGGGTTGCGACCACACCAATTACCCGGCGCACGTGCAGATCGCGGCGGAGACGCTGGCCAGCCTGGCGGGCGACCTGCGTTGAGGCCCGGCGGCGCAAGGTGAACGACAGCCTGGCCCTCTCGCCGATCGTCGCCGGCCTGTGGCGGCTGCGCGACTGGGGCCTGGACAGGCCGGGCCTGGTGCGGTGGATCGAGCAGGCGCTGGACCTCGGCATCACCAGCTTCGACCATGCCGACATCTACGGCGACTACGGCGTCGAGGCCGACTTCGGCGCCGCGCTGGCCGCCGCGCCGGGGCTGCGCCAGCGGCTGCAGATCGTCACCAAGTGCGGCATCAAGCTCGTTTCGGCGCAGCGGCCGGGGCATGCGCTGAAGTCCTACGACAGCTCGCGCGCGCATGTGCTGGCGTCGGTGGACGCCTCGCTGCGCGCTCTGCACACCGACCGCATCGACCTGCTGCTGCTGCACCGGCCCGACCTGCTGATGGACCCGGAGGAACTCGCCGACACCTTTCGCCACCTGCTGGCTGCGGGCAAGGTGCTGCACTTCGGCGTTTCCAACCACACGCCGGGGCAGCTGGCGATGCTGCGCAAGCGCCACCCTGTCGCCAGCCACCAGTTCGAGTTCTCGCCGCTGCAGATGCGGGCCCTGGCCGACGGCACGCTGGAGCAATGCCTGGACCTGGGCGTGCGGCCCATGGCCTGGTCGCCGCTGGGTGGCGGGCGGCTGATCACGGGCCAGGACGCGCAGGCGCAGCGGCTCCGCGGCGTGCTGCAGGCCATCGGCCAGCGCCACGGCGCCAGCCTGGCGACGGTGGCCTACGCCTGGCTGCTGCGCCACCCGGCGCGGCCGCTGCCCGTCACCGGCACCGGGCGCGTCGACGGCCTGCGCGAGGCGGTGGCGGCCTTGTCGTTGCGGATCGGTGCCGAAGACTGGTACGCGGTCTGGCAGGCGAGCATCGGCCAGGAACTGCCCTGAGCGCCGCAGCAACGCCGGTCAGGGCAGCGGCCGGGCCGCCAGCCGCTGCGGCCGCAGGCCGAAGGCCTCGGCGCTGACGAGCAGCAGTGCCGACCAGATGAGCGCGAAGCCGACCAGGCGGTGGCTGTCGAAGGCCTCGCCGAAGACCGCCACGCCCAGCAGCAACTGCAGGCTGGGCGAGAGGTACTGCACCAGCCCCAGCGTGGCCAGCGGCAGACGGCGCGCCGCGCCGGCGAACCAAAGCAGGGGCAGGGCGGTCAGCGGCCCGCCCAGCATCAGCCAGCCGATCTGGCTGGCCGGGCCGTGCAGCAGCACGCCGCCGTGCGTGGTCGTCCACCAGGCCAGCGCCGGCAGCACCAGCGGCGCCAGCAGCAGGTTCTCC
>CAIWPS010000449.1 GCA_903914615.1 uncultured beta proteobacterium
GAGCCCCGTCGGCCCTGATGCCCCCGCTGCCCAGTCCCACCCGCAGGGCCCTGGTCGCGGCCATGGTCCTGGGCCTGACCGCGAGGCCGGTGCGGGCGCAATTCAAGGTCGAGATCGCCGGCACCGGGGCCAGCCAGGTGCCGGTGTTCGTGGCGCCCTTCCGCGACGAGGCGACCGCGCCGACAGCGGTGTCGGCCATCGTGCGTGCCGACCTCGACCGCAGCGGCCTCGTGCGCACCCAGCCTGCAGCCGCGATCTTGGACGAGCGCAGCATCATCGATCTGGCGCCCTGGCGGGCGCAGGGCGCCGATGCGCTGGTGGCAGGCTCGGTGACCCGCCTGGCCGACGGCCGCTTCGACGTCCGCTACAAGCTCTGGGACGCCGTCAAGGGCGGTGAACTGCTGGGCCAGAGCAAGGTGGTGCTGGCCGCCGACCTGCGCCTGGCCGCGCACCGCGTAGCCGACGAGGTCTACCAGAAGCTGACTGGCGAGCGCGGCGTCAACGCCACCCGCATCGCCTACGTCATCCGCGCCGGCCGCCGCTACACCCTGCACGTCACCGACGCCGATGGCGAAGGCGGCCAGGTGGCGCTGGCCAGCCCCGAGCCCATCATCTCGCCGGCCTGGTCGCCCGACGGCCGCAAGCTGGCCTACGTGTCCTTCGAGACCCAGAAGGCCGTCGTCTGGGTGCAGGACCTGAGCACCGGCGAGCGCCGCGTCGTCGCCGCCTTCCGCGGCAGCAACAGCGCGCCGGCGTGGTCGCCCGACGGCACGCGGCTGGCGGTGACGCTGTCGCAGGACGGGCTGGCGCAGATCTACCTGCTGCCCGTGGCCGGCGGCGCGCCGCAGCGGCTGACCAGCAGCAGCGCCATCGACACCGAGCCGGTGTTCGCGCCCGACGGCCGCAGCATCTACTTCGTCAGCGACCGCGGCGGTGGCCCCCAGGTCTACCGCATCCCCGCCGGTGGCGGTGCGGTCGAACGCGTCACCTTCGACGGCAGCTACAACATCAGCCCGGACATCAGCCCCGACGGCCGCCAGATGGCCTACATCTCGCGCCAGGGCAACGCCTACCGCCTGATGCTGCAGGACCTGGACAGCGGCAGCACGCTGGCGCTGACCGACACCCAGGACGAC
This sequence comes from uncultured beta proteobacterium, assembly GCA_903914615.1. Lineage (GTDB taxonomy): Bacteria > Pseudomonadota > Gammaproteobacteria > Burkholderiales > Burkholderiaceae_C > Rubrivivax. The sequence goes on from CAIWPS010000449.1 coordinate 1,137, forward strand.
GAAAGCCCCAGCTTCGCGCCCAACGGCAGGCTGCTCGTCTATGCGACGCGCCTGCAGGGCAGCGACGTGTTGATGACGACCACGCTTGATGGCAAGATCAAGACGCGACTCCTCAGCACCGGGGCCGACATGCGCGAGCCCGCCTGGGGACCGTATGGACGCTGACCCCGGGCCACGCCGGCATGGCCAGCACCCCGCCGCCGGCCGCGCTGCGCCGCCCCACTCCCCCAACCGCCGCCAGGTGCCCCCGATGAAGACCGCCGCCCCGCCCCGTCGCCTCCTGCCTGCCCTGTTCGCTGCCGTGCTGGTGGTGCTGGCCGGCTGCGACACCACCACCAAGCTCGCCGAACCGGCCGGTGCGGCCCCGGTGGAGACGCGCAACGTCGGCGCCAAGCCCGCCCCGGCGGCGGCCACGGCCGCCACGGCCAGCGCGACGCCGCAGTCCAAGGTGGCCACCGTCGACCTCGCCGCCAAGGGCGCGGGCACAGGCGTGGCCGGTGCGTCGGCCGGTGCCGGCGCGGCGATGATGGCCATGCCGACGCAGCGCGTCATCTACTTCGACTTCGACAGCTACGGCATCAAGGACGAATTCAAGCCGCTCATCGACAACGTCGCCAAGGTGCTGGCCGCCAACCGCAGTCGCCACCTGGTGGTCGAGGGTCACACCGACGAGCGCGGCGGCCGCGAATACAACCTGGCGCTGGGGCAGAAGCGGGCCGAGGCCGTGGTACGTTCGCTGACGCTGCTGGGGGCGACGGACAAGCAGCTGGAGGCGGTCAGCTTCGGCGAGGAACGCCCCGCCGTGCAGGGCAGCGACGAGGCCGCCTGGGCCAAGAACCGCCGCGCCGAGCTGAGGGACCGCTGAGATGCCTGCTTCCCTGCACCGCCTGCCGGCGGCGCTGCTGCTGGCGCTGGCCGCCGGCGCGGCACAGGCCGGCATGTTCGACGACGAGGAGGCGCGCAAGGCCATCGTCGACCTGCGCAGCCGCGTCGCGGCGGTGGACGACCAGGGCAAGGCGCGCGCCGCCGAGGCCGCGGCGGCCAACGCGCAGCTGGTCGAACAGCTGGCGGGTCTGCGGCGCAGCCTGCTTGACCTGAACAACCAGCTCGAGGCGATGCGCGGCGAGATCGCCAAGCTGCGCGGCAACGACGAGCAGCTGGCGCGCGACCTCGGCGAGGTGCAGAAGCGGCAGAAGGACATCGGCCAGTCGCTCGACGAACGGCTGCGCAAGCTCGAGCCCGTCAAGGTCACCCTGGACGGCAAGGAGTTCACCGCCGAGCAGGACGAGAAGCGCGCCTACGATGACGCCATCGCGGCCATCCGCGGCGGCGACTTCGACCGCGCCGTGGTGATGCTGGGAGCCTTCCAGCGCCGCTACCCGGGCAGCGCCTACACCGACTCGGTGCGCTTCTGGCTCGGCAATGCGCTGTACGGCAAGCGCGATTACAGGGAAGCCATCGCCGCCTTCCGTGCCTTCGTGGCCGGTGCCGCAGACCACCCGCGCGCCCCCGAGGCGCTGCTGGCCCTGGCCAACAGCCAGGCCGAGATGAAAGACGCCAAGGGCGCGCGCAAGACCATAGACGAGCTGATGAAGACCTACCCGCAGTCCGAGGCGGCGCAGGCCGGCAAGGAGCGCCTGGCCTCGCTGAAGTAGCCTGCGGCGCGATGCAGGACGCCGCCGACCTGGAGCGCCGCTTCGGCGGCCTGGAGCGCCTGTACGGTGCCACGGCCTACCGGCGCCTGCGCGCGGCCGGCGTGGCCGTCGTCGGCCTGGGGGGCGTCGGGTCCTGGGCCGCCGAGGCACTGGCGCGCAGCGGCGTGGCACGGCTGGTGCTGATCGACCTGGACCATGTCTCCGAATCCAACATCAACCGCCAGGTGCAGGCGCTGAGCAGCACCCTGGGCCAGCACAAGGGCCAGGCCCTGCGCGAACGCATCGCCGCCATCCACCCCGGTTGCGAGGTGCAGGTGGTCGACGACTTCGTGACGCCCGAGAACTGGCCGGCGCTGCTGCCCGCCGCGGTGGACGCGGTCATCGACGCCTGCGACCAGGTGCGCGCCAAGGTGGCCATCGCGGCGTGGGCCTTGCGCCTGCAGCTGCCGCTGGTGTGCGTGGGGGCGGCCGGTGGCAAGCGGCAGGCGCAGGCGGTGGAGGTGCAGGACCTGGCCGACACCACCCACGACCCGCTGCTGGCCAGCCTGCGCCAGCGCCTGCGCAAGGACGGCGCGGCACCGCGCCAGGGGCGCATCGGCATACGCTGCGTGTTCTCGCGCGAGAGCGTGTCTGCGCCGGCGGCCGGCTGCGACGGCGGCGCCGCAGCCACCGGCGACGGCACGCTGAACTGCCATGGCTACGGTTCCAGCGTGGCGGTGACGGCCACCTTCGGCATGGTCGCCGCGGGCGAGGCCATCTCGAGCATCACGCAGGCAACGCCCTGCTGAGCAGGCGCCGAGTTCTGGCTATAATGTGAGGCTCTGCGGACGGGTCGTTAGCTCAGTCGGTAGAGCAGCGGACTTTTAATCCGTTGGTCGCGTGTTCGAGTCACGCACGACCCACCACGCGACACGTCAGGTTTCAGGGCTCTTAGCTCAGTTGGTAGAGCAGCGGACTCTTAATCCGTTGGTCGACAGTTCGAATCTGTCAGGGCCCACCAAGATTCAGGTGTTGAAGCAAAAAGGCCTGGCGGCGACGCCAGGCCTTTTTCGTTGCTGCGCGCGCTGCGGCTCAGGCCAGGCGCAGCAGCCGCTTGGCGTTTTCCTTCAGGATCAGCGGCTTGACCTTGTCCTTGAAGCCGGCCTCGTCGAAGTCCTTCATCCAGCGCTCGGGCGTGATCAGCGGGTAGTCGCTGCCGAAGAGCATGCGGTCCTTGAGCAGCGTGTTGGCGTACTGCACCAGTTGCGGCGGGAAGTATTTCGGGCTCCAGCCCGAGAGGTCGATCCAGATGTTGGGCTTGTGCAGCGCCAGGCTCAGCGCCTCGTCCTGCCAGGGCCAGCTGGGGTGGGCGATGACGATCTCGATGTCGGGGAAGGCGATGGCCACGTCCTCCAGCAGCATCGGGTTGCTGTTCTGCAGCCGCAGCCCGCCGCCGCAGCGCATGCCGCTGCCGATGCCCGAATGGCCGCTGTGGAAGATGGCCGGCAGCTTGTGCTCGGCAATCACCTCGTACAGCGGCCAGGCCATGCGGTCGTAGGGCAGGAAGCCCTGCACCGTGGGGTGGAACTTGAAGCCCTTGACGCCGTGTTCCTCGATCAGGCGGCGCGCCTCGCGAGCACCCATCTTCCCCTTGTGCGGGTCGATGCTGGCGAAGGCGATCATCATGTCGCTGTTGGCCTGCGCGGCCTCGCAGATCTCCTCGTTCGGGATGCGGCGCCGGCCGAGCTGGGATTCGCTGTCCACGGTGAACATCACCAGGCCTATCTTCAGCGCGCGGTAGGTGGCCACGGTCTCGGCCATGGTCGGCCTGCGGTTGCTGCCGAAGTATTTGTCTGCGGCGCGGTCGTACTCCTCGCCGTAGGCGTCGAAGGGGTTGCGGCAAGACACCTCGGCGTGGGTGTGGATGTCGATGGCGATGAGTTCGTTGGTGTTCATCCGGGGGGCCTCGGGTCGGGGGATGCCCGAAAATTATCCTCGCCCCATGACGGCAAGCCTCCCGCAGGACCGCACCGTGACCCTTCCCTTCAGGCCGGCGCGTGTCGGTGGCTGCGTCTCGGCCACGGTCGAACGGCGCGACGGCGGCGTGCAGGTGCTGCGCTCGACCGAGCCGCTGCAACCTTTTGCGGCCCGCCTCACCGACCGCCTCGAGCACTTCGCGGCCACCGCCCCCGACCGCGTTTTCGCCGCCCAGCGCGGCGCCGATGGCGCCTGGGTCGAGGTCCGCTACTCGCAGATGCTCGAGCGCGCACAGCGCATCGGCCAGGCGCTGGCCCGGCGAGGGCTGTCGGCTGACAGGCCCATCGCGATCCTGTCCGACAACGACCTCGACCACCTCACGCTGAGCCTGGCCGCGCAATGGGTCGGCGTGCCCTTCGCCCCCGTGTCGGCGGCCTACAGCACGCTGTCGCAGGACTTCGGCAAGCTGCGCCACATCCTCGCCACGCTGACGCCGGGGCTGGTGTTCGCCAGCGATGGCGCGGTCTACGGCCGCGCCATCGCGGCCTGCGTGGCCGACGATGTCGAGCTCGTGCTGGCGCGCGGCGAGGTCGCGGGCCGCCGCCACACGCGCTACGCCGACCTGTTCGCCACCCCGCCGGGCGCCGAGGCTGCGGCCGCGCACGCCGGTGTCGGCCCCGACACCATTGCCAAGTTCCTCTTCACCTCGGGCTCGACGCGGCAGCCCAAGGCCGTGGTCAACACCCAGCGCATGCTGTGCAGCAACCTGCAGATGATCCGCCAGTGCTTCGCCTTCCTGCAGGACGAGCCGCCGATTCTGGTGGACTGGCTGCCCTGGAACCACACCTTCGGCGGCAACCACAACGTCGGCATCGCGCTCTACAACGGCGGCACGCTGTACATCGACGAAGGCAAGCCCACGCCCGCCGGCATCGCCGCCACGCTGCGCAACCTGCGCGAGGTGGCGCCGACGATCTACTTCAACGTGCCCAAGGGCTTCGAGGAGATCGCCCGCGCGATGGACCACGACACGGCCCTGCGCGACCGCCTGTTCTCGCGCGTGCAGGCCTTCATGTACGCCGGCGCCGGCCTGTCGCAAGCGGTGTGGGACCACCTGGACCGCCATGCCGTGGCGGCCACCGGCCAGCGGGTGCGCATGTTCACCGGCCTGGGCATGACCGAGACCGCGCCCACCTGCACCTTTGCCGTCGGCGACGGCGTGCGCTCGGGCCACATCGGCCTGCCGGTGCCGGGCGTCGAGGTCAAGCTGGTGCCCACCGCGGGCAAGCTCGAGATCCGCTTCCGCGGCCCCCATGTGACGCCCGGCTACTGGCGCGCCGAGGCCGAGACGGCGGCGCACTTCGACGCCGAGGGCTGCTACTGCAGCGGCGATGCGGTGACGCTGCTCGACCCCGACGACGCCACCCGCGGCCTGGCCTTCGACGGCCGCATCGCCGAGGACTTCAAGCTCTCCACAGGCACCTTCGTCAGCGTCGGCCCCTTGCGCGCGAAGGTCGTGCAGGCCGGCGACCCGCTGGTGCAGGACGCGGTGGTCGCCGGCATCGACCGCGACGCCATCGGCCTGCTGCTCTTCCCGCGCCTTGACGACGCGCGGCGCCGCTTCGGCCTGGCCGCGGAAATGAGTGGCAACGACGTGCTGGCGCAGCCGGCCGTGCGCGCCTTCTTCCAGGGCCTGCTCGACCGCCTGTGGGCCGAAGGCACCGGCAGCGCCAGCCGCCCGGCGCGCGCGCTGCTGCTGGCGCAGCCGCCGTCGATCGACCGCGGCGAGGTCACCGACAAAGGCTCGATCAACCAGCGCGCCGTCCTGCTGCACCGCGCCGCGCTGGTCGAACGGCTGTACGCCCCCGTGCCCGACGGCGACGTGCTTGTCGCCCAAGGTTCCCGATGAACGACCACCCCGAGGAGACCCAGACCATGAAGCTCATCCACCTCACCCTGGCTGCCGCCGCGCTGCTGGCCGCGCTGCCGGCGCGCGCCGACATCACCGTGGGCGTGAGCCTGCCGCTCACCGGCCCGGCCTCGGGCCTGGGCCTGCCGATGCAGAACCAGTTCAAGCTCTGGCCGGCCACCATCGCCGGCGAGAAGCTCAACCTCATCGTGCTCGACGACGCCACCGACCCGACCAAGGGGGTGCAGAACGCGCGCCGCTTCGTCACCGACGACAAGGTCGACGTCATCATCGGCTCGGCGGCCACGCCGGTGGCCATCCCGATGGCCGAGGTCGCGGCCGAGAGCGGCACGGTGCAACTGGCGGCCTCGCCCATCGGCCTGCCGCCGGGCAAGGACGGCTGGACCTTCCGCCTGCCGCAGAGCAACGACGTGATGGCCCACGCCATGGCTGGGCTGATGGTCAAGCAGGGGGTGAAGACGCTGGGCTTCCTCGGCTACACCGACGC
>CAIWPS010000450.1 GCA_903914615.1 uncultured beta proteobacterium
GACGCCGCCGCTGGCGAATACGGCGCGCTACGACAGTCTGCGCGGCGAAGGTGCCTCCACCGTTGCTGACGACTGGGGGGCGACACTCAGGATGTCCGGTCTAACGACTTTCAGGATGGCCGGTGGTGAGGAGCTGAAGGCGGCGTAGCCGCCGCAAGCGACGAGCCACCGGCGGCGCCGGATTGGTGGGGTCAGACTGGCGGGCTCAGGTCTCTAGAAGAGGTCGGCCCAGTGCCAGGAACCGTCATCACCGATCACCAGGTTCGCCTCTACATGTCACACCGCAAGAACAAGACCCAGGAATTGGCCGCGGCCAAGGCCGGCATCAGCGAGCGCAGTGCTCGGCGCATCGAGGCCGCCCCAACCGTGACGCTGCCGTCACAGACGCCGCGACGCTATTGGCGTGCGCGCGCAGATCCGTTCGAGGACGTGTGGAGCAGCGAGGTTGTGCCTCTTCTCACCAGCGCGCCGACGTTGATGGCCGTCACGTTGCTCAGGAACCTCCAGGAGCGTCACCCCGACCGATTCCCTGACGGGATGCTGCGAACTCTGCAGCGCCACGTTCGGCAATGGCGTGCATTGAAGGGCCCGGAGAAGGATGTGATCTTCCCGCAGAACCATGCCCCTGGTCAGCAGGGCCTGTCGGACTTCACCTCTATGGGCAAGCTGTGCATCACGATTGCCGGCGCACTATTCGTCCACATCCTGTACCACTTCGTGCTGGCCTTCTCGCGCTGGGAGCATGTTGAAGTGGTCGAGGGCGGCGAGAGCTTCGAGGCCCTGTCCAAGGGCTTGCAGAATGCGCTGTGGCAGGCCGGCGGTGCCCCGAAGGAGCATCGCACCGACAGCCTGTCGGCGGCGTTCAAGAACCTCGACGAGGAACAGGACTTCACGGTGCGCTACACGGCGCTGCTGGAGCACTACGGCCTGGCCGGCACGCGCAACAACCGCGGCGTCAGCCACGAGAACGGTAGCGTCGAGTCTTCGCATCGATACCTGAAGGAGGCGATCGAGCAGGCGCTGCTGCTGCGGGGGCATCGCGACTTCGGCGATCGTGCCGCCTACGAGGGCTTCGTGCGCGAGGTTGTGATGCGTCGCAATCGACGCAACGCGGCGGCGTTCCGCATCGAGCGGGGGCAGCTACAGGATCTACCTGTACGCCGCACCACCGAATTCGCTGAGGAGCAGGCGATGGTCACCCGCAGCGGCACGTTCACCGTGCGGGCCGTTCTGTACAGCGGCCCGTCGCGCCTGATTGGTCACCTGCTGAAGGTTCGGCTGTTCGCAGACCGGCTGGATTGCTACGTCTCGGGAGCCCTGGTGCTGACGCTGCCGCGTGGCGCACGTGCGGCGAACAGCACGCGCGGCCGCCAGCTCGACTACCGGCACTTCATCGACTCGCTCAAGAGGAAGCCTCAGGCGTTCAAGGGGCTGGTGTACCGGGACGATCTGTTCCCGCGCGAGGCATACCGCCGCACCTGGGAGCAACTCGAGCTGAGGCTGACGACGCGCCAGGCCTGCCAGGCGATCGTCGCGCTGCTGGAGATGGCCGCGCAGGGCGGTGTGGAAGCCGTGCTGGCGCAGCGACTTGATGCCTTGCTGGCTGCCGGCGTGCTGCCCGACGTGAAGCGCCTGCGCGAGGAGTTCATGCCGCACGAGGCCGAGGTCCCGGTGGTCACGGTGGTGATGCCGCCGGCGAGTCGCTATGACGCGCTGCTGCCGAGCGAGCAGGATGATGAACTGCTGCAGGAGGCTGCTTGAACGCCGCCGGCGATCCGGGGCGAAATGCCCTGATGTTGAACGAGCTGCGTCTGCCGACGATCGGGCGACTGTGGGCGGAGTTCGCGCAGCGCTCGGACAAGGAGGCCTGGCCGGCGGGCCGCTTCCTGGGAGCGCTGCTGGAACACGAAGTTGCCGAGCGTGCCAGGCGGCGGATCGATCGGCATCGCGCCGAGTCGCAGATGGACGCAACCAAGACGCTGGCCGACTTCGACTTCGCCGAGGTGCCGATGCTGTCCAAGGCGCACGTCATGGCGCTGGCCAGCGGCGACGCCTGGCTGGAGAAAGGCGCCACGGTGCTGATCTTCGGCCCGCCTGGCGTGGGCAAGAGTCATGTGGGTTGCGGCATCGGCCACGCGCTGATCGACGCCGGCTACCGAGTTCTGTACACGCGCACGAGCGAACTGGTGCAGCGCCTGCAGGCTGCGCGCAAGAACCTGCAGTTGCCCCAGGCGCTGGCCAAGTTGGACCGCTACGACTTGCTCATCCTGGACGACATCTCCTACGTCCGAAAGGACCAGGCCGAAACCAGCGTGCTGTTCGAGCTGATCGCCGAGCGCTACGAGCGCAAGAGCATCCTCATCACGGCCAACCAGCCGTTCTCCGGGTGGGACAGCGTCTTCCCCGACCCCGGCATGACGGTTGCCGCGATCGACCGGCTGGTCCATCACTCGACGATCTTCGAGCTCAACAACGTCGAGAGCTTCCGCAGCAAAGAGGCCGCCCGACAGCAAAAGCAGCGCCGCGATGCCGACAAGGCAAACCGCCGACGTCAATCATCAAACGGCAACGACAAACAGCAGGAGGACCCCAACCCATGACCCGATAAACCAACGACATTCATCCCCGTCAAACCGGCCACGCTGAATGTCGTTTTACCGGACACGCTGCTTGACGCCCTCCACACGCCCCAAGAACAGGCCGAACTGCTGGCGGTGGCGCTCGAGGGCGAGTACTGGAAGCCCACCTGTGTGAACTGCGGCGTGAAGATGGCGATGAAGACCAACGGCAAGACCGGCACCCTGTTCTGGGGCTGCGGAAACTTCCCGCGGTGCAAGAAGACGGTGCAGGCGCGATCAGC
>CAIWPS010000451.1 GCA_903914615.1 uncultured beta proteobacterium
CTGGTGCCCGAGGCGCTCTTCAAGGGCTTGAGCACCCTCGGATCGCCGGCACCGCTGGGTTTCGTCATCGATCTGCCGGCCACGGCCACGCTGCAGCCGGGCGTGGGTGGCGTCGTGCTGGACCGCGTGCAGGACCCCGGCAACGCCGGCAGCATCCTGCGCAGCGCCGCTGCCTTCGGGTTCGGCCAGGTGCTGGCGCTGAAGGGCAGCGTGGCGCTGTGGTCGCCCAAGGTGCTGCGCGCCGGCATGGGCGCGCATTTCGGGCTGCGTCTGGTCGAAGGCCTGGACGAGTCCGCGCTGGATGGGCTGGGGCTGCCGCTGCTGGCCACCAGTTCGCATGAGGGCGTGCCGCTGCCCGAGGCAATCCTGCCGCACCCCTGCGCCTGGGTGCTGGGCCACGAAGGGCAGGGCGTCGGAGCCGACCTGCTGGCGCGCTGCGCGCAGCGTCTGCGCATCCCGCAGCCGGGTGGCGAAGAGTCGCTCAACGTCGCCGCGGCCGCGGCGGTGTGCCTGTACGAATCGCTGCGCCAGCGCAGCTAGTACACCAGCCGGTCAGGCCGCAGGTCGCGCAGGATGGTGGTGGCGATCTCCTCGATCGACTTGTGCGTCGAGCTCAGCCACGAGATGCCTTCGCGCCGCATCATGCTCTCGGCCTCGTTGACCTCGTAGCGGCAGTTCTCGGGCGCGGCGTAGCGGCTGCCGGGGCGGCGCTCGTTGCGGATCTGGGCCAGGCGCACCGGGTCGATGGTCAGGCCGAAGCACTTGCGCTTGTGCGGCACCAGGGCGCCGGGCAGGCGGCCGCGCTCGAAGTCCTCGGGGATCAGCGGGTAGTTGGCGGCCTTGATGCCGTGCTGCATCGCCAGGTACAGCGAGGTCGGCGTCTTGCCGCTGCGGCTGACGCCGAGCAGGATGACGTCGGCGATGTCGAGGTTGCGCGAGGACTGCCCGTCGTCGTGCGCGAGCGAGAAGTTGATGGCCTCGATGCGGTCGTGGTACTCCTGGCTCTCGCTGGCGTCGCTGAAGCGGCCGACGCGGTGGTTGCTCTTGACGCCGAATTCCGCTTCGAGCGGCTCGACGAAGGTGCGGAACATGTCCAGTACCAGGCCCGCGCAGCGTTCGCCGGTGACGATGGCGCGCACCTCGTCGTTGACGAGGGTGATGAAGACGATGGGCCGCCGGCCTTCCACGCGCGCCGTCTCGTTGATCTCGCCGACGACATGGTGGGCCTTGTCGACGGTGTCGATGAAGGGCCTTCGCACATGGCGGTGGCGCGAGGGGAACTGCGCCAGGATGGAGTTGCCGAAGGTCTCGGCGGTGATGCCGGTACCGTCCGAGACAAAGAACACGGTGCGTTCGGTCATGGGGGGCGGCGCGCGGCCGGGGCTGCAAGGGGTCCGGGCCATGATAAGGAAGAACTCCGTAGAATCGCTCGCAACATTCCGCCGCCCGCCGCTGCAAGTGAAAACCCCTGGCCTGCCATTCGAAGAAGAAGATGCCGCCATCCGGGGTTCGGCCGCGACCGTGGAAGCACCGGTTTTCTCACATCACGGAGCTTTCCCATGTCTGCAGCCCACCTGGCGACCGCCCTGGTCGCACCCCTTGAACAACTGAGAATGACCGACGTCGAGGCGGTCGGCGGCAAGAACGCCTCCCTCGGCGAAATGATCAGCCAGCTGGCCGCCGCCGGCGTGCGCGTGCCCGGCGGCTTCGCCACCACGGCACACGCTTTCCGCGAGTTCCTGCGCCACGGCGGGCTGCAGCAGCGCATCCAGGCGCGGCTGGACGGGCTGGACACCGACGATGTGCGCTCCCTGGCCGAGGCCGGGGCGCAGATCCGCCAGTGGGTGGTCGAGACGCCGCTGCCGGCCGAGCTGGAAGCCGCCATCCGGTCGCAGTTCGCGCAGCTCTCGGCGGGCCAGCCGCAGGCCAGCTTCGCCGTGCGCTCTTCGGCCACCGCCGAGGACCTGCCCGATGCCTCCTTCGCCGGCCAGCAGGAGACCTTCCTCAACGTCACCGGCATCGAGGACGTCCTGCACCGCATCAAGGAGGTCTTCGCCTCGCTCTACAACGACCGCGCCATCAGCTACCGCGTCCACAAGGGCTATGCCCATGCCGACGTCGCGCTGTCGGCCGGCGTGCAGCGCATGGTGCGTTCCGACCTCGGCGCCGCCGGCGTGATGTTCACCATCGACACCGAGTCCGGGTTTGCCGACGTCGTCTTCATCACCTCCAGCTACGGCCTGGGCGAGATGGTGGTGCAGGGGGCCGTCAACCCCGACGAGTTCTACGTCCACAAGCCGACGCTCAAGGCCGGCAAGTTCGCCGTCATCCGCCGCGTGCTGGGCTCCAAGCTGCAGCGCATGGAGTTCGCCGGCGAGGCCGGCCGTGCGGCCACCGGCGGCAAGCTGGTGCAGGTCATCGACACCCCGCCCGAGCAGCGCAACCGCTATTCGCTCACCGACACCGAGGTCAGCGAGCTGGCCGCGGTGGCGCTGATCATCGAGAAGCACTACGGCCGGCCCATGGACATCGAGTGGGGCAAGGACGGCGTCGACGGCCAGCTCTACATCCTGCAGGCGCGGCCCGAGACGGTGAAGAGCCAGAGCGCGGGCCGGGTCGAGCAGCGCTACCGGCTCACCGGCGACCGCGCCAAGAACACCGTGCTGGCCGAGGGCCGGGCCATCGGCCAGAAGATCGGCACCGGCCCCGTGAGGCTGGTGCGCAGCACCGCCGAGATGGACCGCGTGCAGCCGGGCGACGTGCTGGTGGCCGACATGACCGACCCCAACTGGGAGCCGGTGATGAAGCGCGCCGGCGCCATCGTCACCAACCGCGGCGGCCGCACCTGCCACGCCGCCATCATCGCCCGCGAGCTCGGCATCCCGGCCGTGGTGGGCTGCGGCGATGCCACCGAGAAGCTCGCCGAGGGCGCACTGGTCACCGTGTCCTGCGCCGAGGGCGACACCGGCTACATCTACGACGGGCTGCTCGAGACCGAGGTCAGCGACGTCGTGCGCGGCGAGATGCCGTACTGCCCGATCAAGATCATGATGAACGTCGGCAACCCGCAGCTGGCCTTCGACTTCGCGCAGATGCCCAACTCGGGCGTCGGCCTGGCGCGGCTCGAGTTCATCATCAACAACAACATCGGCGTCCACCCCAAGGCCATCCTCGACTACCCCAACATCGACCCCGACCTGAAGAAGGCGGTGGAATCGGTGGCCCGCGGCCACGCCTCGCCGCGCGCCTTCTACGTCGACAAGCTGACCGAGGGCATCGCCACCATCGCCGCGGCCTTCTGGCCCAAGCCGGTGATCGTGCGGCTTTCGGACTTCAAGAGCAACGAGTACCGCAAGCTCATCGGCGGCACGCGCTACGAGCCCGACGAAGAGAACCCCATGCTGGGCTTCCGCGGTGCCAGCCGCTACATCAGCGGCGAGTTCAGCGACGCCTTCGCGATGGAGTGCGAGGCCCTGAAGCGCGTGCGCACCGAGATGGGCCTGACCAACGTCGAGATCATGGTGCCCTTCGTGCGCACCGTGAAGCAGGCCGAGACGGTGGTGCGCATGCTTGCCGAGCGCGGCCTCAAGCGCGCCGCCGAGGGCGGCAAGGACGGCCTGCGCCTGATCATGATGTGCGAGGTGCCCAGCAACGCCATCCTGGCCGACCAGTTCCTCGAGCACTTCGACGGCATGTCGATAGGCTCCAACGACCTCACCCAGCTCACGCTGGGACTGGACCGCGATTCGGGCCTCGCACAGCTGGCGAGCGACTTCGACGAGCGCGACCCGGCGGTGAAGGCGCTGATCTCGCGCGCCATCACCTCGTGCCGTGCCACCGGCAAGTACGTCGGCATCTGCGGCCAGGGGCCCAGCGACCACGCCGACTTCGCCGACTGGCTGGCGCAGGAGGGGATCGTCTCGATCTCGCTGAACCCGGACACCGTGATCGACACCTGGAAGCGCCTGGCGGCGCGCTAGCCGCAACGCGCGCAGGCCCCGGCCCCTGACGCGGCCGAGGTACCATCGTGCCCAACCAAAGTTGGGCAACCGGAGTTGCCGTGCGGGCCCACTGCTGGCGGGCCTGCCGCTCTCCGACCGCGTGGCAATGCAACCAGAAGCGATCTACGTCAAGACCGAAGCCGGCGTCACCGAAGTGCGCAAGCGCGCGCTGAAGCTGCCGCCTCGCCTGCGCACGGTGCTCATCCTCGTCGACGGCACGCTCAACGCCGCGGCGCTGCAGCAGGCAGCCACCTCGCTGGGCGCGCCCGCCGACAGCCTCGAGATGCTGCTCCAGCACGGTCTGATCGCAAGCTCCGCAGCGGCGCCGGATGCCGTGACGGCGGCCGATGTCGAACAGACGCTGGCGCCTGCCGGCACGGCGGCTCTGGCCGGCATGACCGACCCCGAACGCTTCCGGGCGGCGCAGAAGTTCATGAACGACAGCGTCGTCGATGCCCTGGGCCTGCGCGCCTTCTTCTTCACCCTGAAGCTGGAGAAGTGCTACACGCTGGACGACCTGCGCGCCCTGCTGCCCGACTTCGGCAAGGCTGTCGCCAGGGGCAGCGAGGCCGAGGTGGCCGCGGTGCTCGAGGCGCGCGCGCGGGCGATGCTGCGCTGAGCTGGCGCGTACCCGGCGTGGCTGCGGGGCCCGCTGCCGCGGGCCCCGAAACGCTTGCTCAGTCGTCGGCGTAGATGTCGGTGTCCTTCGTCTCGCGGATGAAGAGCGTGCCGATGACGAAGGTGATGCTGGCGATGATGATCGGGTACCACAGGCCGCTATAGATATTGCCCTGAGCGGCCACGATGCAGAACGAGATCGCCGGCAGGAAGCCCCCGAACCAGCCGTTGCCGATGTGGTACGGCAGGCTCATCGAGGTGTAGCGGATGCGCGTCGGGAAGAGCTCGACCAGCATGGCCGCGATCGGCCCGTAGACCATGGTGACGTAGATCACCATGATGGTCAGGATCAGGATCAGCATCCACCAGTTGCCGCTGAAGGTCGGGATCGGGTCGGCCTTGGCCGGGTAGCCGGCGGCA
>CAIWPS010000452.1 GCA_903914615.1 uncultured beta proteobacterium
AACGCCGCCGCGCCGCCGACCTTTCCCCCATGCCCAGCCGCATCCTCGTTGCCGAAGACCAGGCCGACATCCGCGACCTCATCGTGCTGAACCTGCAGCAGGCCGGCTACGAGGTGACGGCGGTGGCCGACGGCCGCGCCGCACTCGCCCAAGAGACCGAGCGCGCCAGCGAGCTGCTGCTGCTGGACCTGATGATGCCGGGGCTGGACGGCCTGGAGGTCTGCAAGGCGCTGCGCGCGCGCGGCCGCGCCACGCCCATCCTGATGCTCACCGCCAAGAGCACCGAGCTCGACCGCGTGCTGGGCCTGGAGCTGGGCGCCGACGACTACCTCACCAAGCCCTTCTCGATGCCCGAGCTGCTGGCACGCGTGAAGGCGCTGCTGCGCCGCGCCGAGCTGCTGCGCGCAGCGCAGTCGGCGCCCGCCGGCGGCGGCCTGCTGCGCAACGGCGAGCTCGAGATCGTGCCGGCACGCCGCGAGGTTCGCGTGGCCAGCCTGAACGGCGGCCGGCCCCTGGAGTTCACGGCGCTGGAGTTCGACCTGCTGCTGCATTTCGCCAGCCACCCCGGGCGCGTGTTCTCGCGCGCGCAGCTGCTCGACGCCGTCTGGGGCTACAGCCACGAGGGCTACGAGCACACCGTCACCACCCACATCAACCGCCTGCGCGCCAAGGTCGAGCAGGACCCGATGCAGCCGCGCTTCATCCTCACCGTGCGCGGGGCGGGCTACAAGATGCGCGACGCCCCGGCATGACCGCCGAGTTGCCGACATGACCGTTCGGCTGCGGCTGGCACTGACCGTCTTCCTCACCGGCCTGGCCACCGCGCTGGGCGTGATCGTGGCCGTGGCGCTCGCCTTCCAGCGCTATGACCACGAGAGCAACTACCAACGCGCCGACGCCTTCCTGACGCGCGTGCTGGCGCTGCACGACGACCTGCTGGAGCAGCGCGAGCGCAACCCCGAGGAGTTCACCGCCTTCCTGCGCAGCCTGCTGCTCTACGAGCCCGACACCCAGCTCTACCTGCTCGACGCCCAGGGCAGGGTGCTGTCGCACACCGGCCAGACAGCGTTGCCGCCGGGCTTCGGCGTCGCGCTGGCGCCGGTGCAGCAGGCCGCCGATGCCGCCGTGCGCCGCGACAGCCACCGCGCCGCCTACGTCATGGGCGAGGACCCGGAGTCGATGGCGACCGACGCCGTGGTGGCGGCGCGTGCGCTGCAGCGCAGCGTCATCCGGCCCGCGGCCGAAGCGGCGGGCTACCTCTACCTCGTCTGCCACAAGCCCGGGCTGCCGCTGTCACGGCTGGAGCTGATGCTCAGCAGCCTGAGCTCGCCGGCGCTGGTGCCGGTGCTGGCCGTGGTGCTGATGGCGACGCTGCTGGCGCTGTGGGTCATCACCACGGTGACGCGGCCGCTGGCGGTGCTGAGCGAGGAGGTCGCCGCCGCCGCCCGCGTCGGCTTCGGCCAGGCGCTGCCGGCGCCACCGGCGCCTTCGCGGCCGGCGGCGGGCAACGACGAGTTCGGCCGCCTGAGCCGCGGCTTCCACGCCCTGCTGGCGACGCTGCGCATGCAGTGGGACGAGCTGCGGCGGCTCGACCATTTCCGCCGCGAGAGCGTCAGCAACCTCTCGCACGACCTGCGCTCGCCGCTCACCGCCACCGTGGCCTGCCTGGAGACGCTGGAGGCGCGCTGGCAGGCCGACCCGGCGCGCGACGACGACCGCCGCCTCGTCGGCGTGGCGCTGCGCAACACGCGCAATGCCGCGCGCATGGTGCTGTCGCTGGGCGACCTGGCGCTGCTGGACGAGCCCGAGTTCGCGCTGCACCCGATGCGCCTGGACCTGGCCGAGGTGCTGGATGACATCGCGCTGCGCTTTGCCGAACGCGCGGCGCAGCGCGGCGTGGCGCTGCGCTTCGAGCAGCGCGGCAGCGCACCGCCGGTGGCCGAGGTCGATGTCGAGCTGTTCGAGCGCGCGCTGGCCAATCTGCTGGACAACGCGCTGAAGTTCACGCCGTCCGGGCGCGCCATCGTCATCGCCGCCGAAGCCACCGCGGCCGGCGTGCGCGTGAGCGTCGCCGACGAAGGGGCGGGCATTCCGGCGGCCGACCTGCCCCACCTCTTCGACCGCCTCTACCAGAGCCGCAGCAGCGTCGCTCCGGCCACCAGCGACGAGGGCAAGGGGCTGGGCCTGGCCATCGTCAAGCGCATCGTCGAACTGCATGGCGGCACGGTGGCGGTGGCCAGCGCGCCGGGGCGCGGCACCACGGTGACCATCGAGCTGCCTGCGCAGCGACCCGCCTGAACCGGTGGGTGCCGCAGGTCGCCGTCAGCGGGCCGCCTCGCCCGCGTCCTTGCGCCGGCCTTCCAGCACCTGCCCGTGCTGCTTCAGCACGGCGCTTGTGACCTGCCCGCTGGCATCGCGCCTGAACTCGACGACCGCGCCCACGGCCCTGATCTCGATCCTGTCCGGGCCCGTCATCTCGGCGGCGATGGACGGCTGACCGCTGCCCTGCACCTTCAGCACGCCGCCCTCCTCGAACACGCGCAGGCTGAACTGGGGCATCAGCGCGTACTCGCCGGCGAGGTCCTTCCAGCGCGGGTTGGTGGCGCTGGGGGCGCCCCGCGTGCCCTTGCGCGTGACCTCCACCATGCCGCCGCCCTGGCGCCAGACGCCGCCGCCCACGCGGCCGTCCTTCCACAGGGGCGTGAACAGGGCGGAGAAGGCCTCGGGGTAGAAGTCGCCCGCACTGTCGTACTTCAGTTCGAAGGCGGCCTGGCCTTCCGCCTGCATCATCAGGCGCTGGCCGTCGCGCCAGATGCGCGCGTTCAGGCTGCCCAGCTCGTACTCGCCCGGCAGGGCGGCCAGCAGCTCGGTGCCCGGCACCGCGGCCAGGCGCGGGTGCAGCGGCTGCGCATCGATGTCGAGCAAGGCGTTGCCCAGGGCCCCGAGGCCGCCCAGGTCGCCCAGGCTGGTGTCTGCCAGGACCACCACGGCGCGGCCCGACGCGGGCTCCAGCGCCACCAGCGCCGAGAAGCCGCCCGTGGTGCCTTCGTGCGCCACCAGGTCGTGGCCCTGGACGTTGAAGAGCATCCAGTTCATGCCCGATCGCTGCCGCAGCGGCTGGCGCGTCAAGGCCAGCGCGGGCAGCAGCCCGGCATCGGCCTGCCCCAGGTGCGCCTGCGCGTAGGCCACCATGTCGTCGAGCGTGGCGCGCACCATGCCGACGCCGGCCAGGTTGTTGGCCGCATGCCAGGCCGGGGTCGGCCTTCCCGAGGGCAGGTGGCCGCCGGCCAGCGGGCGCGGGTTGCGCGGCCTGTCGACGTAGGCGCCGTCCATCTTCAGCGGCACGAACAGGCGCGCGACGAGGGCGCTCTCGTAGTCGCTGCCGTAGCTTCGCGCCACCGCCGACGACATCACCATCATCGCGAAATTCGAGTATTCGAACTGGCTGCCGATGGGCCGGCTCAGCTGAACCTGGCCCAGCGCGGCCAGCAGCGCCGGCTCGCTCAGGTCGGCATAGGGGTCGGCCGGGTTCTTCGGTGCAAAGCCCGGCGGCAGGGCCGGCAGACCCGAGGTGTGGGTCAGCACGTCGCGCACGAGGATCTGCCGCTCGCCCTGGCGCGGCACCTCGGTGCCGGGCGGCAGATGCAGGGCGATGGGGTCGTCCAGCGACCACTTGCCCTGGCGGATCAGCTCGGCCACCAGGAAGGCCGTCATGGTCTTGGTGATCGAGCCGATCTCGAACACGCTGTCGTAGCCCGGCCCGCCGTCGCTGCGCGGCTGGGCGCAGCTGCGGGCACGCAGGACCTCGGCCTTGTCGATCACCGCCGCGACCACGCAGGCGCCGCTGCGGTCGCCCTTGAAGCGGGCATCCAGCCGGGCCTGCAGGTCCGCGGTGGTCAGCGCGCCGGCGGGCAAGGCGAAGGCGGCGGCACAGGGCAGCGCCAGCCGGCGCAGGATGTCGTTCGTCCTCATCGTCTTCCTTGTTCGTTGGTCGGCGGGCCGTTCAGCCACCGGCGTACCAGAGCGCGGCGACGAAGTGGCAGGCGCTGCCGCCCATCACGAACAGGTGCCAGACGAAGTGGGCATAGCGCAGCCGCGAGTCGAAGATGAAGACCACCGCGCCCAGCGTGTAGCTCAGCCCGCCGGCCACCAGCCAGGCCAGCCCGGCGGGCGCCATGCGCTGCACCATCGGCGCCACCGCCACCACGGCGACCCAGCCCATGGCGACGTACAGGCCCGTGGACCACAGCGGGTGGCGCAGCCGGTTCAGCAGCTTGGCGCCCACGCCCAGCAGCGCCGCGGCGCAGACGACGCCGAAGAGCGACCAGCCCCAGGGCCCGCGCAGCACGCCGAAGAGGAAGGGCATGTAGCTGCCGGCGATGAAGAGGTAGATGGACGCGTGGTCGAGCCGGTTCAGCCAGCGCTTGCCGGCGCCGGCGGGCAGTGCGTGGTACAGCGTGCTGACGCCGTAGAGCACGACCATGGTGGCGCCGAAGAGGCTGGCGCCGACGACGTCGGCGGCGCTGCCGCGGCGCGATGCCGCCACCACCAGCACCGGCAGCGCGGCCAGCGCCAGCAGCAGGCCGATGCCGTGGCTGACGGCGTTGGCGATCTCCTCGCCCCCGGTCTGCGGGCGGTCCTCGACCATCGCGCTCAGGCCACGGTGGCGCGCCGCGGCAGCATCGCGGCCTGTTCGCCCAGGTCCCAGTACAGGCCGGCCATCAGCACCAGCGCCTCGCGCGCCACCGGCGCCAGCAGATGCTCGTCGGGCGCGTGCTGGCTGCACGCCGGGTAGCTGTGCGGCACCCACACCGTGGGCAGGCCGAGGATGTCGGCGAAGACGTCGTTGGGCAGGCTGCCGCCCAGGTTGGGCAGCAGCGCCGGCGCCTTGCCGGTGCTGCGTTCGATGGAGGCCAGGGCAAAGCGCACCCAGGCGTTGTCGGGGTCCAGCCGCGTTGCCGCCATGCCCTCGGGCTCGCTGACCTCGATGTCGGCAAAGCCCCTCGCGGCCAGATGCGCCAGCACCTGCTCGCGCAGGCGCGAGACGTCGGTGCCGACGACGTAGCGCATGTGCATCGCCGCCTTCGCCGCGGGCGGGATGGCGTTGACCGGGAAGTCGGGGTTGCCGGTGCGGCAGGCCAGCACCTCGAGCGTGTTCCAGGCGATGACGCGTTCGGCCGGCGTCAGCCCGGGCTCGCCCCAGTCGGCATCGACGGCGGGGTCGCCCGGGTCGCCGCCGAAGTGCAGGTCGCGCAGCGCCGCCTTCACGTTGGCGGGTATGGGCGGCGGGCGCAGCGCCTGGATGAGGATGCGGCCCCGGCCGTCGACCATCGAGGCGATGGCATTCGCCAGCACCGTGCCCGGGTTGCGCAGCAGGCCGCCCCAGTTGCCCGAGTGGTGGGCGCCTGCTCGCAGCGTCAGCGTGAGGTCGAAGTTGGCGACGCCGCGCGAGCCCAGGAAGACGGTCGGCCGGTCGCGGCGCAGGCGCGGGCCGTCGCTGGCGATCAGCACGTCGGCGGCCAGCGCCTCGCGTTGCGCGGCGCAGAAGGCGGCCAGGCCGGGCGAGCCGGTCTCCTCGCCTGTTTCCATCAGCCACTTGACGTTGAAGCCCAGGCGCCCGCCGCGCGCGGCCAGCACCTGCGCCAGCGCGGCGATGTTGATGCTGTGCTGGCCCTTGTTGTCGGCGGTGCCGCGGCCGTACAGGCGTTCGCCGTCCTGGCGCAGTTCCCAGGGGCCGGCGCCGCGCGTCCATGACTTGTCCTGGCCGCGGATGACGTCGCCGTGACCGTAGACCAGCACCGTGGGCAGGGCGTCGCCCTCGTGTCGGGTGGCGACGAGCAGCGGGCCGCCGCCGGGCGCGGGGTTGTCGTGCAGCGTGGCCGTGAAGCCCAGGCCCTGCAGCGTCGGCGCGATCTCGTCGGCCAGGTAGTGCTGCAGCGCCGGGCCCGAAGCCGGGTCCTGGCTCTCGGTGCGGATGGCGACGCGGCGCGCCAGGTCGCGCGTGAAGTCGCCGCCGTCGAAATGCGCGGCCGCGCCGGCCAGTGCGGCCGCGCGGCTCACGACTTGGTCACGAGGGTGAAATGCTCGACCACCGGCGGCACCGCGAAGTAGGGCCCGACGATGGCGCGCCACTGCGGGAACAGCGGCCCCTGGCGGAAGGCCACGGTGTGGTCTTCCAGCGTCTCCCAGAAGATCTGCAGCACGTAGCGCTCGGGGTTCTCGATGCCGTGGTTGACCTTGTGGCCCTTGTAGCCGCGGGCCTGGCTGACGACGCTTGACAGGCCGTGGGCGATGGCGGCTTCGAAGGCGGCCTGCTGGCCGGGCGGGATGCGGATGTCGGCGATTTCAAGAATCATGAAAGGCTCGCGGCGGTGCGGGGCCGACAGTGTCCCATGGCGCCCGCCGGCCCGCGCGGCGCGGCCGGTACACGTCGGCCCGCGGCGCCGCCGCCTTCACTTGCGATCGTTGCGATCCTTCTCGGCCGCCTCTTCCTTCTTCTTGCGTTCGGCGGCGGCCTTCTTGTGCTCGGCCTCGGCCTGCGCGCGGGCGGCGGCGTCCGGCGCGGGCGCCGGACGGGCTGCAGCAGCCGGCGTCGGGGCCCGGGCCGGCTCGGGCGCGGCCA
>CAIWPS010000453.1 GCA_903914615.1 uncultured beta proteobacterium
ATCATCGATGCCGCTCCCGTGGCAGCGCAGCCAGCGCCCTACGAACGGTTCCCGACCGAATGGCTGGAACGCAAGATCGCAGAAGGCCCAGACGTTGACATCGGGGCAGCGCAGCCAGCGCCCGAAGTGCCGAGCGTGCCGTTTGGCTACGTGGTCGATTTGCACGAGCCGGCTGGCCATCCTGAAAGCCGCCTGCCGCTGGGCCTGGCGCAAGCACGGCCTGTGCGAGAGCGCCCCGACCACGCGCATGCAGATGCCGGCCGTGCGCAACGAGCGCCACGTCTACGCCACCCGGCGCCAGATGCTGACGCTGGCCCGCGCGGCGGACCGGCACGATGTGCGGGTGCTGATCCGCACAGCCTTCTACACCGGCATGCGCCTGGGCGAGCTGATGCGGGTGGAGATCTTCGGCGGCGCGCTGCACCTGGCCGACACCAAGAACGGCGAGCGCCGCTCGATCCCGGCCCACAGGGCGATCCAGACTTGCCTGCGCTACCTGCCGCTCACCGCCGGCAAGCGAACGCTGCAGGCTGGCTTCCTGCGCGCGCGACGCGCGGTAGGCCTGGACCACATCCGCATCCACGATCTGCGGCACAGCGCGGCCAGCGAAATGATCAACGCCGACGTCGACCTGTTCACCGTCGGCGCCGTCCTGGGGCACAAGGACCCGCGCTCGACGCAGCGCTACGCCCACTTGAAGCACGAGACGCTGGCGGACGCGGTGGGCAAGATTGGCCGGAAAGATCCGCACAAGGACCACCCGAAGGCGGCTTGAACGTTAGTGGCTACTACCTGTGCAGCGCGGCGTTGTTGCTTGGCGGAGAGGGCGGGATTCGAACCCGCGGAACCTTGCGGTTCGCCTGATTTCGAGTGCGGTGTGCGCGCCGCGCGCCCGGTGCGCTACCCAGGCGGGAAGCCGCGCATGCCGGGCATGAGGCGCTTCGAACGCCCTATTTCTGCCCGAAATCCCCGCACACTCAGCCGCCCAGCTTGCCCTTCAGTTCGAACGTCACCGGCGTCAGGGCATCGTAAGAGCGCTCGCAGAGCTCGCCGGCGGTGAGGGCGTCTTCGGCTGCGTCACGATACTGTTGAGCAGCGTCGACCACCCGGCTGAACAGGTCGGCTGGCAGATCGAGGGCCGATGCTGCCGGGCTTGCTCCGACAGCGCTGGCACCGCGGCTGGCGGCGAGGGCGGCGGCGTAGGTGCGGCGCAGCCGGTCAGTAGCAGCGCGAGCACCAGCGCCGTCCGCGCGCGCCGCGGCGAGTTGTTTGGCTGCGGCATCGAGGGCCTCCGTCTGGGTCTGGGTTGCCTGCTGAAACTGCTTGAGCGCCGCGGCTTGGGTCGCCTGGGCTTGGGCTTGGCACTGCGTCTTTGCCGCAGCCGCTCCGATCGACCGCTCCGCGCTGCGCAGCTCCAGCGCGCCGATGCCGAGCGCCGCGAACAGCAGCGCGACGGCGATCAGCTTGAACTCGGCGGGGATCACGCCGTCATCGCAGCGATGGTCGCCTTCATGCTGGCGAAGCGCGTCTCGGCCGCCGCGATCTCCGCGGCCAGCGCCACGGCCTGCTGCTTCTTGGCGGCGATCGTCTGCACCAGCAGGGTGACGTCGTCGACCGCCACCGCCTCCAGCGCCTTCTCCACGGCGACTTCCGCCTTGGGCTTGAGCCGCACGAAGGCGACGACGGCGCCGATGACGGCCGCGGTGATGAGGGCGACGATGGCGTACTGAACGAAGGGTTCCATGGTGTGTGTCCTTTCAGGGGTAGGCGGCGAGCACGTTGTTGGCCTTGATGTAGTCCGACGTGGAAATCAGCTCGGACACGACGGCCAGCGCGCGGGCGATGTCGCCCAGCACCGCGCCGCAGGAGTGCCCCGGCTGCAGGGAATCGAGCCAGTTGGCCAGCTCGATAAATTTCAGGTCAGCCGCTGACAGCGGCTCGACGCCGCGCATTTGCTTGACCAGCGCCACGCCGGCGCGGGCGCTCAGGGTGATGTCGTCGCCGCCACCGGTGACCGCGCTGGAGGTATCGTCGATGCCGATCAGGACCGCCTTGGCGTAGATCTCGGCTGCGGAGATGATGCTCATGGTGTCGTTGCCTCCAGTCCGCCGGCCGCGCCGAGCTGGGCGCATGCGGCCTCCCAAAGGGCCTGACGGTGCGTCAGGCCGTTCAAGCCGCCGTTAATGCGGCGGGTGATGGTTTCGAAGTCGCTGTCGTCGGCTAGGTCGTTCAGGCCGTGCCGGAACCAGAACCAGGCCGCGGACATCGAGGCCCAGTCCGGCTGCGCGAGGGTGTCCGGCAGCCATTCGAAGTCCGGCACGCCCTGCTGCGTGGCGCGCAGGCCGTCGCGCGCGGCGCGGTAGTTCGCGCGGCCGGTGATCTGGATCAGGCCGCGGCCCCGGAAGTTGTAACCGTCGCCCGGCTGCAGGTTGCCGAGGTCCTCCCTGCCCTGGTAGCCGGCCTGCGCCGGCGTCGGGCCCCAGATCTCGGTGACGAACGCCAGGCCGCCGGACTCGTGCCCGATCTGCGCCAGGAAGCACGCCATGCGCTCCGGGTTGTTGATCTCGAACGCGTCCGCCGCGGCACCGATCGGGCGCAGCCACATCGTGGCCCGGGTGAGCGTGGCGCCGGTGCACGCGGCGAGCTGGTCAACGTTCAAGTCCACAGTCCACCGTCCTGTTCCAAGGGTCGCGCTCGATCTGCCGCCGGATGGCCTCGACCGTCCCGCCCAGCTGTTCCAGCCGCCGACGCAGCACCTGCGCGCGCTCCGCGTGCGTGTTGCTGGGGTAGACCAGCGGCCAGGAGACCTGCCACAGCTCGGGCAGCGGCTCGTCCATCGGTCATGTCGGATGCCGGCACTTGGCCGCTCCGAGGCCTTCCACGTAGCCGTCGCGCCGGGCGTGTTCCAGCATCAGCTCGATCGCGTGGACGGTGAAGGTGTAGCAGCCGCCGCCGGCCGCGCAGACTTCGTCCTGGGTCGGCTGGATGTTGGCGTGCGGCGTGGCCAGCAGGGCGATCGACAACAGGGCGGCTTTCATTGGCCGGGCTCCGTCGACTTCTTGGCCCAGATCGCCGCGGAGTGCGCGCCGACGACCGCTGCAACCGACGTGCCGTAGGCCACCAAGTCCAGGGACCCGGCGTGCCACCAGTTGGCCGCGGCGAATGCGTGCAGGCCGACGATGGACGCGGCCCACGACCAGCGGCCGATGTCCTGGGTCGAGTTGTCCTTGCCGGACAGAAGCTGCGTCAGGATGCTCATGCTTGCACCACCAGTCCGGGGATGGTCACGACCTGGCCGGCCGTGCCGTTGTTGATCGGAGTGAGCTGGACGCTGAAGACTTGGCCGGCGGAGCTCGCCGGGACGGGAACCACGCCGGTGGCGGGGCCCAAGCCGGACAAGCTCGTCTGCAGCGCGCCGTTCAGGAACGTGGCCACGGTGTAGGACGTCGACGCGGGCACCGTGTCCCCGAAGTCGATGGTGATCGTCTGGCCCTCGGTCGGAGTGCCGACAAACCCCGGCTGCACGGCGCCGCCCGCGGCGTAGCTCGGCGGCCCAGCGGGGGCGGGTGACGGTGCTGGCGCGGGCGAAGGGGCAGAAGCCGCGGTGGGCACCCACAGTTGCACTTCCTTGGCCACGCCGGGCGCGGGGTCGACCGTTCCGAACGTTGAAAGCTGCGCGCTGTACATGCCCGCAGACAGGGTTTTCTGCAGCCATGTCGTGCCGGTACCGAACTGGCACAAGGCCGGAGCTTGAGCGGCGGTGATCGTGAACGTCTGGTGCGCTCCGTTGTACGGCGTCACCCACTCCTGCGCGAGCGTTGTCCACGTGCCGGACGGAGCTGGTGCCGGAGCGGGCGCGGGGGAAGGCGCAGGCGCCGGTGCTGGTGCAGGAGCCGGGGGCGCCGTCTGCGCGGCGATGAACGCCTGCAAGGCTGCGACCGAGTTCTGCATGCCCTCCAGGATCTGGCTCAGTGTCGGCGTCGGGTTGGATGCGCTCATGGTTTCCAGCCGTGCTTGGTGAAGTAGTCCGAGGCCATCGCCCAGAGCAGCGTGCCGGCGCCCGCGATCAGCGCCCACAGCAGGCCGGCCATCGTCTTGCTGATCACGGCTCGGCGGAACTCGTAGGACTGCGCCTCGCGCTTGATGGCCATCTGCACCCATTGGTGCTCTTCTTCGGTGAGCAACGGCGCCGGGCGCGATTCCATGGATCCCTGCAGCTCGGTGACGCGGTCCGACAGATGGCCGAGGGCGTCGAAGATCGCCTGGGTTTCTTGGTTGAGTCCCATGTCAATCCTCGCCTCAGTTCGGCACGTCCGCCGGCGTGCGGGAGCGCTCGACCCAGTTCGTCCCATCGTACTGGAACGTGATTGTCCGGCTGTACGTGTTGGCGGGCTGGGTCCAAGTCGCCATCTTGAAAGCCGACCCCCACGTTGCAGTTCCCAGCGCGCCGCCGGACGTGTTGCGAATCGTGTAGGTCAACCATTGACCTGTAACCATGTTGGTTGGGTTGCTGATCGTGAACGCGGTGGCATTCGTTGCTGTGATGACGAACGTCTGCCCGATGAGCGTGTTGGTTGCCATCGTCGCGGAGTACGTGATGTTGTAGACCCCGGTATTGGTCGCGTGCGTGATGCCGTTGATGTCGTAGTACAGCCCCCCCAACGTCGCATTCGTTGCGTAGAAGGGGTATAGCGTCCCGTTGATGGTCGTGTCGTAGAACGTCTGCGTGGTTGAGGTCGATGTGAATAGATTGAACCAGCAGTGTTCGACGACCGAAGACGCGCCCCCACTGATCGCAGAATTGCTTGTTCCCTTCACATTGCGCATCGTCACTTGACGAATCGCTCCAATGTTGTGATCCGTGCTGCTGCCGTTGAAGTAGTGCAGGCAATCCTGCAGCGTGAGCGACAGTGCAGGGTTGGTCGCTACCGTGAAACCTTGGCCTTGATTGACTTCAAACCAGCAGTTGTAGAAACCGATCTCGGCGTAATTCGGAGTCAGTTCATTGCCGCAATCGTTCTGGATGATCACGTCGCCGGACGTTGCGTTTCCAGAAGTCCCGTTGCGTTCGATGTCGGTGCCGTAGACGTTGAACCAGTTGGAGCCGCCAATGTCGAATCCGTAGCCCGCAGCGCCAGAAGTGGCCGCCGTGGTATTGCCGTTGTAGACGATTGATCCGCCCTTAAAGTTGATCGAGTTGCACCACAGGCCGCTCACTTCCCGGCTCTTGTAGCCGGTGTTATTGCCTGTGATGTCGCACTCGTTCACATCAAACAATAGGCACGAGACGTTGTTGAACCCGACAGACGCGCCGCCCATGTTCATGCGGGTCAGCGTAAACCGGGCAAGCGAGTTCATCTGCAATGCCGGGCCGTTCCAACCGTTGCCGACAATGGAAAAGTCCGAGAATTCGGAGTGGATGTTTTGAGGCGTTCCAGCAACGGCAGCCGTCAAGTTCAACACCGGGTTGGCGTCGGTCCCGGTCTTCTTGAGCTGCGTTGTGTACTTGCCCTGCCCCCGAATGTTGATCGGGTAGTTCTCGCCGGTTCCAAGCGTGCCGGAATAGGTAAACGCCAGGGTCGATACGTTGAACACGCCGGCTGGCAAGATCAGCGTTCCGCCAGTTGGAGCGAGAAAGGTGATTGCCGCCAGTAACATTGGCGCGTTATCTGGTTGCGATGTGGCTACGCCAAACTGGGCCGCATTGATAATGTTGGACGCCACCACCAAATGCCAGCGGCCAAAATTGGAGTCGATGATGACCGTGCCGCCGTTGTCAGCGCTTGTGCCGTCCGTTGGAATGTAGACATAGGCGCCAGATCCTCCGTCACCGGAGGTGTAGTAGCCTTCCGTCGTGACGATTGCTGGGCTTGTCAAATGGGACAACGATCTCAGCGCGGCGATGTTGGAAATGATGCCGACACCAGTTGCGATGAGCGCGGTCAGTTGCTCAACGGTCGCAACGTCCGTTCCGGCGATGCCATTGGCTACCTCGGTGAGACGAAAGCCACCAAACGGAATGTTGGCCGAGACGGTCGAGGTTCCATTGGACGTGATGCACTGGGACAGCCCGTTGGCAATATCGTTGGCGTCCGCGTCCATGCGGCTGGCCGTGATGTTGATGCCCGCCAAGGCATCGGCCACCCAGGAGTAAGCCCGGCTGAAGACGCCGCTGCTGTTGAAAGGCATACACTTGTCCCATGAAAAAGCCGCCTCGGTGGGCGGCTGTTGAAAGGCTGAACATGGCTGACTGGGGCCGATTCTTTGGCACCGCCATCGTCGTGGGCTTCATCGGCCCAGCGTTCTGGCTGAGCGTCAAAGTCTTGGAGAACTGGCTGCAGCGCAAGGGTTTCCCCTTGGCTGGATTCGATCTACTGTCCTGGCGACACTGGCGCGAGCGCGTTCTGCACCGCCGACCCGGTGGGCCCAAGCAAGAAGCCAGAGCGCTGGGCCCCTTGCGAAAGTAGCTGCCGGGCCAGCGGGCTGCCGGCCATGAACGACGGCGCAGCCTGTTGCATGAGGGCAGCGCCGGACGTCGGATTCAGCAGCGCGTCAGCGAGCTGTGATTGCA
Organism: uncultured beta proteobacterium; assembly: GCA_903914615.1. Lineage (GTDB taxonomy): Bacteria > Pseudomonadota > Gammaproteobacteria > Burkholderiales > Burkholderiaceae_C > Rubrivivax. The sequence continues at coordinate 6,572 of CAIWPS010000453.1, forward strand.
GATCGCTCTCGGCGCCGTGGTACAGCCAATCCAGGGCTTTGCCGCCGGCCTTGGTCACGAGCCCCATCGCGCTGGGCATGCCCGACTGATTGGCGATGTTCTGCATCGCTATGTTCTGAGCCGTGGTTGAGTTGGGCCCGGCGCCGAGTTTGGCCGCGTTCACTCCACGCGCCAGGTCGCCGGCCACGCCGTTGAGCGCGTCCATCTGCGCCGGCTCCATCGTGTTTTCCCAGGTCGCGCCTGGGAATCCCGTGGCGCGCGCCGGCAAGCCCTCGTCGGCCAGCGCTGCGCCGTACTGCTGCGCCTTTTCCCCGATCAGCTGCCCGTGGTCGACCAGCGACGGCAGCACCTTGGCGCGCAGCGCCTGCCCGATCTGCATCTGATTGATTGGCCGGCTCATGTCGGCATAGAGACTGTTGGCAGCGCCGTAGAGCGGGCTGATCTGCTCCAGCCCGGCGTTGTACTGGCCGGCCAGGTCCTTCAGCGCGTCGGCCATTGCCGGGTTTTGCTCGGCGTCGGCCATGCCGCTCAGCGACGTCTTGGCCCAATGCAGGCCGTTGACAACGTTGCTGTTGTCCATCGGCTGACCCTTGATCGTGGCGATCGTCTGGGCATCCCGGAGGGCTTTTTCTGGCATGCGCGCTTGCATGGCCGAGATGTTCGCCTGCGCCTCGGGCGTGAACACGGACGGATCCGGGCCCACCCGGTTGGCGTAGGCGTAGTTGCCGTCGGAAATCTGCCTGCGCATGGCCAGCGCGTCGGAAAGCGCCTCCGGCGTGTTGGACACGCTCTCTATCGCGTTCTTACGCGCCAGTGTCTGCTCGAGCCCACGCTGGGTGAACGGCGCCGGATTGACAGCGGCAGACGACCGCTCGAGCGCAGCAACGCCGCCGTTTTGCGCCACTTGGGCCGCAGTCGGGAACGATCCGGGAACCAGCGGCGCCGCACTGGCCAAGCGGCTGGCCACGCTTGCCGCGTCGTCGCCCGAAACCCGATTCAGCAATCGACCAACAATCGCCTGCTGGCCGGCCGATCGGAACGGCTCGGCCGCGGCCCATGCCGTCTTTGCTGCGGCGCCGGCCAGAGGCATCGACGCGCCCGCGAGGGCGTTCCAGCCGGCGTTCGTCGCCCGGTCGGACGCCGAGCCGTACTCGAGCGCCGACGGCAGCGCGCCAGCGATGGCCATGCGGGCGACGTTTCCGCCCAGGGTCGCCGCGCCACCGGCCGGGATGACCATCGACGGCACAGATTCACCGACGCCGGTGGCAAATGGGTGCAGCGCCTTGAGTTTGGCGTACTGCTCGTCATCGTCTGCGGCGCTTTGCTGCAGCGCGGCCTGGGCGGTGTGGTTGCCGGTCAGGCCGTAGTAGACCTGCTGCATGCCCCTGCCGATGCGATCGAACGTGCGGCCGGCGCCGATCAAGCCAGACTGCAGAATGCCCGGGTCGTCGATCTGCGCGCGCTCGAGCGGCGTGTGCGGCGTCCGATCCCAGGCCGAGCCAGCTGGCGCAGTCTGCCCTGGCGCTACGGGCGTTGCGTCCCAAGCGCTTGCCATCACTGCACCCAGCCGGCGGCGTGGGCCGCGTTGTACTTGGCGCCGAACTCATCGCGCGCGCCGGCCGGCATCTGGCTCTTGAACCGCTGCTGGTCGTCCGGCGACATGCGGTTGAACTCGAAGATCTTCTGCATCGCCGGGTACTGTTTTGTCCAGGCCTGCTGCGCGTTGTAGGCCGCGTTCGGGTCTCCGGCCTGGCGCAGGCGCTGGTACTCCTGCCCGATGACCTGGTTGGCGGCAGGCACCGCGTCGACCTGGGACAGCACGTAGCGGATGGCTGCCTCCAGCGGCTTGCCAGTCATGGTTTCGGCGTTCGGCTGCCCGTGCATGAACTGGTCGAAGCGCGCGTCGGTCGTGGCGTTGCCCGAAGCCGACGCATTCAGCGCGGCCGCGTTCGCCAGGAACTTGCGCAGCGTGGTGTAGTTCTCCATCTGATCCTGCGCCACTGGCAGGTTCAAGTTTTTCAGCAAGCCGGCCATGTCAAACGCGCTGGCAGTGCCAGGGCCGCTCTTGGTGCCTTGGAGCGAAACCAGGGCCTTCTCCAGTCCGCTGCGCACCTGTTGCGCTTGCTGGGCCTGCTGCGGCAGCGCCGCCAGCGTCGTGCCGGCCGCGGTGTTGATGGCTGAATCTGACGAACCGGCGCGAAGGTCTGGGCCCGAGCGAACTTGAGTCGCAGAGGGCGCAAGGTTTTGCGGAACGCTGCCCACGGTTGGCAACACTGGGCCTTTCCCGGCCTTCAGCGACGCAATGGACGCAACAAGCTGGTCGCGTTGCGCTCCCGGCGGCGTGGTGGCGAGCTCGTCCTCCGCGATCTTCAGCGCTGCAGCGTCCCGTGCGGCTTGCTGGATCGGCGGGTTCAATGCGTTGAGACCCGCCCGCGTGGCTGCGACTTGTGGGTTGGACGGCAATTGCGGCGCAGATGGCGGAACGCCTCCCGGCGGAGGCGGATTGCCGAACAGGTCGAACCCGTAGCCCGTGTCCAGCAATCCCTTCCCGTTTGGCACGTTCTGGTAGATCTGGCCCGCAGCACCGCCTTGCGCCTTGGCGCGCGCGATGTCCTGCGTCGTCTGGACCGCGCCCGGCAGCGTCGTGACTCCGGTCGGCATCGTCTGGCCCAGCGCGTTGGTTGAGAACGTCGGCGTCTGGTTGGCTTCCACGTCCGGGTTGAACGCGATCGGCGCGTGGTTGCCGGTGCCGGCCAGGGCGAGCTCGCCCTTCTTGAGCAGCTGCATCGGCACGTTGTTGGCTTTCGCAATCGCGGCCTGAATCTCCTGCGCCTGCGGCGATCCAGGCGGCAACTGGGAGAGCTGGTACTGCAGCGTCGTCAGTTCGTTGCCGCGGCCCTCGAGCGCAGCCTTCCGGTTCGTCGCCGCGCCGATCGCCGCGGGATCCGCGCCGGTGGCCAGCCAGTTCTTCTGATCCGGCGTCAGCTCCAGATTCTTGCCGGCCGCGTTCGTGTACGCATCGACCTGGGCCTTGGCCGCAGGATTGCCACTGGCTGCGGCAAACAGCAGCGTCGGGGGCAGCCCGCTGGGGTTCATCGCCGTCGGCGCGACTGCGCCGGGGCCTGTGTAGCGCCAGCCCTGCGGTCCGGCCAGCGGGGCCTGCGGTCCTTGCGGCGCGGCCGCTGGTTGGCCCTGCAGCGCTTGCGCCAGCCGCTGCGCGTTCGACACGGTCGGGCCGACGCTCCCAGTTGCGGCGCCAGCGCCGAGGGCCTGGGTTGCCGCCGACGGCTGCGCGGGCTGGATGGTCGGCCCCTGGGCCGGCGCGCCGCCGCCGTACTGCGCCATTGCGGCCTGTGCGCCTTGGGACATCAGATCCGCCTGCCCCTGTTGCGCCTGGTTGCCTTCGTATCCACCCAGGGCGGCGGCCAGCATCTTGCTCATGCCCTGCAGCGGCGAGATCTTGCCCTTCGGGTCGTAGCTGATCGGCGCAATCCCCTGCTGCATCAGCTCCTGCGCCAGCGCCTGCTGGCGGCTGACGTGCAGCATCTGAGAGACGAAGTCGGAGTTGGTCGCGACCCCAGGGTTGGCCATCGGATTGAGCAGACCCCCCATGGGGTTGGCGGATGCGGTCATGTTCAGCCAGTCGGGTATTGGGACGGGTCAGCCTGCGGCATCAGGCCTTGCGGCGGCTGTTGCGGCGCGGGCTGTTGCTGGAGCTGCTGCAGCGCCTGCAGCTGCGGAAGGTTCGGGTTCTGCTGCTGGGGCTGCGGCTTCATCAGTTGCCCGGTGAGGTAGCCATTGAACAGCGACGCGGCCCCATTTGCCGGCGCCCAGCTCCCGCGCTGGTTGATGCCCTGCTGCTGGTTCTGCATCAGCGCAAGCGCCAGGCGCTGCTGGGGCGTTAGGTTCGGGTTGGACATCATCGGCGCCTGCGCGGTGCCGGGGAGTTGTGCGATCGACATCGTGCGTCCTTTGAATCAAGCCAGCGCCAGGAGCGCCGCATCCCCTGCGCCGCCGGCGGCCGCTCCACCAGCTGCAGCGCCCCCAGCCCCCGCTGCCGCGCTCCCCGCGCCGCTCAGACCGTAGGCCGTCAGCGCAGCGCCACCTAGGCCGTACAGGCCCTGCATGTTGTTGTTGTAGCTCGCGAGGTTCGATGCGTAGGCGCTCTGCGCCGTGTTCGCGTAGGTGTTGTTTTGACCGTAGGCCGAGAAGTTGGGACCCTGCGGCGCCGCGTAGCTTCCCAAGGACTCAAGCTGGCTGATCGGCAGGTTGCTCTCCTGCACGCCCTGGCCGAACAGCTGGCCCTCGCCGGTCAGCCCGGTCGCATAGGACTGGTTGTACGCCTCCTGCTCCTGCTGCCCCTGGTTGTTGCTCAGCAGCTTTTCCGCGTTCGCGTAGGCCGTCGGGTCGGACTCTTGCGTGATGCCCTGCTGCGCCAGCGAGTCGTTGAGCTGCCCGGTCTGCTGTTGGAACTGCGGCTGCAGGTAGCCCATGGCACCGCCAAACGCCGCCTGCTGCTGCTGGCCGAACTCGGCGCCCAGATTGGTCGGGTTCAGCGCTGGATTGCCGGTCGCGGCGTTGTTCATCACCTCGTTGCCGAGGTAATCCGCCGCGGTTCCGGCCTCCTGTTGCCCCTGCACCTGTTGGCCATACAGCTGTTGCTGCTGGGGCGAGAGCGTCGTATTGGCGCTGTAGATGGGCGTGCCGTCGGGATTGGTGCCGGTCTGCTGATACTGCAGGCTTCCATAGGGTCCGGTCTGATTAACCGCCCCCGACTCCATCGTCGCCGTTGCCGACGCCGACGGGCTTGGAACGCTTGCGCCGCTGCTTTTTCCCATGTCAGTTCACCCAGCGGCACTGCTGCCGCGTCATCGTGTAGAGGAGCAGGTCCCCGAGCTTGTTGGCGTCCTTGATCGTCGCCTCGAGGTAGAACCCAAGGTGCTCGTCGAACTTGCGCGCGTCGGCGTTCTTGGAGTCCACCGGCCCGATGATCTTGTGCACGCCGAGCTGGTTGAACGGATAGCCGAAGGCCGCTTGCAGGAACTCGCGCGTCAGCCACCATTCGCCGGACGCGGCGACGTGCATACAGATCGAGCGGCCGAGGTAGTTGTCGAACACGACGCCCGCGATCAGCTCGCCGTTCTTCTCCAGGCCAATGGCGTTGTCGCCGGCCTGCCACGTCCCGCCCAGGCGCTCGCAGACCCACGGCCCCACCCGGTCGGGCTCGTCCCACACCACGCGCCTCACAGCGGGCCCCCGGTCGTGAAGGCCACATCCGTCGCCTGCCAGCTGATGGCGGCGCCGGCCACCGAGAACGCGATCGCGCACGACCCGGCGTAGCCGACGGATCCGACTCCGAACCAGTTTTTGTAGATGCGGTTCACCGAAGACCAGGGAGAGCCCCACCTAGAGCCCCAGGGGGTGTAGCCGCCGGTCACGAAGTTGAACTGGTTGACAGGCACCGTCGTGTCGTAGTCGACGTTGATCTGGAACGCCGGCCGGATCGGCCCGTTGCTCTGCATCACCGGCCGCGCCAGCGTGAAGTGCTTGCTGTCGTGGTTGTTGAAATAGCTCGGCGCCTGAACCGCCGAACAGTGGATGGGCTGCCCATTGTCGCTCGTGCCGGTGTCGACCTGGGCCACCATGCCCTGCGTGCCCATGAAAAGCGCGTCCCCCATCAGCGCGAAGCAATTGGCCGCCCAGCCAGTGAAGATGCACCAGGCGCCGGTGATGGTGTTCATCACGTACTGATAGGCCCCGCTCGGCGCCGGCACGTTCAAGATGATCTTGTTTCCCAGCGGCGAGAGAATCGGCTGCCAGCCCTGGTAACCGGAGTAGGCCGCGGCGTCGTTGTTGATCAGGTTCTGGATCTTGTCGGTGAGCGCGATCTCGCGCTGCGACCGGTCGGACAGCATTGCCTTGGACAGCGGCACGAGGCCGTCCACCGTGATCACGCACACGTCGGAGCCGACCTTGACGCAACACCGGTGGCCCACGGGGCGGCCGACACGGAAGTTGCCGACCTGATACCAGCTCGACGCATAGGTCGGGTCGTTGCCCTGGTAGACCAGCACTTCGCCTTCGCTGGTCAGGAAGCACGCCATCTGCGTCATGCCACTGGTCGTTTCGACCGTCCACGTCGCCATGGCCACAAGATAGCCGCCGAGCAGGGTTTGCGTCGACAAGTCCAGCATGGTCGCCGCGCCGCCGACGCTCAGCAGCGGCAGGAACCAGACTTGCATGCTGTTCTTGACGATGAAGAACAGGCGCCCCATGAAGGCGTTGACGTTGATGAACGTCGACGTCGACACGCCGGTGATCGACGGTGCATAGGTGTAGCTGCCGATCCCGGTCATCGTGCCGCCAGGGAACGACACGACGGTGTAGGAAAACCGGTACGCATCCACCACCGTGATCGGCACGTTCGAAACGTTGTAGCCGCTCGGCACGGCCCCGCTCACCGTGACCGTCTGGCCGGTCGCCAATCCGTGCGGATACACGTCGGTGATGGTCACCGTTGTCCCGATCGCGCTTCCCGCCAGTATCGTCCCGCCCGTGCCGTTCCCGACCGACTCCCACCCCTGGCCGTTGTAGGCCAGCATCGGGTCGATGCCGTTGACCATGACGAGATATTGCGATCCGCCGGCGCCGAAGTTGACGAACTGCCACCAGTTGCTGGACAGGCCCGATACGACAGCGGCGCCCGCGCTACCCTGGCTTGTCGCGTCGTAGATCGAGCCACCACAGGCGGCAAAGAGCTTGCGCGTCCCACTGGCCGGCGAATACGCGGCGACGGTCTGCACCGGGCCGGCCAGTCCGACCAGCCACGGCACATAGCCGTTGCGCGCGGTGACGTAGCTCGGCGTCGGGAACAGGTTGTTCATCACGATCGCGTCGGTTTCCGGCATGGCCGCGATTGAGTCGCGCGCGTTCAGGCCGCCGACAGGCGCAGGAACGCTCCCGATCTGCGCCGTTTGCTGGCGGCTCGGGGGGCGCGTGCTAGGAATCACCTGGGCTGCCCGTTCCAAAGCCGGTGTCGGGGATCTGGCTGGAACTCAGCCATGCAATGTCCGGCGTCGAGATGTCCATGCGCAGCGTGCGCGACGTAGTGCCATGGCCCAGTTCGCGCGCGACCGCGCGGGTGTAGGTCTCGTACTCCTGCGAGTAGTCCAGCCCCTTGGCCCGCTTCCAGCGCCACTGCAGCCCGAGGATCATCAGATCATCTTCGAGCAGGTAAGTGTCGGTGTCGCTGGTGAAGTACTGCGCCGGCGTCGTGCCGCCGGTCATGCACCAGTTCACCGAGTAGTACTCAAACACCAGCAGATTGCTGTCGTAGGGAATCGGGTCCAGGTAGAACAGCCCGTTCATGATCCGATAGCGCCGGCGCGGCCCGGTCGGGCTCAGGCCGGACTTCAGCACCTGCCACTCCTGCGGCGTCAGCGGCCCGAAGATCTGCCAGCGGTAGCCGCGGTCCCACATGGTGCCCGGGATCATGAAGTCGTAGTCGGTCGGCAGTGCGTAGGACTGTTCACCGAACGCCATCGACACGCCGCTGGAGGTGCTGGTCGCCGGGTTGTTCACCGTGATGACGCTGCCGGCCACATGCGTGATGGTCGTGGGATATGCCCAGGCCGTGGCGTTTGAGCCGCCGCTCGAGCAGATGACCCAGCCCACCTGTGGCGCCTGGGTCGGCGGCGTGCCGATGTTGATCGTGTAGCTGCCGGACGTGTAGCTGCAGTTCGGAATGATGCCGGTCGACTGCACGTTGAACGTGTACTCGGCGCGCAGCTCCTGCCAGCCGCCGGCCGGGCCCGCGGCCTTGCTGCACTCCTTGCCTTCGCGGTTCGCGAGCGCCAGGAACTGCACGGCATTGGTGTCTGCGGTCGACACGGTCGACGCAGGCGCGGGCAGGCCGAGCTCCGCGCACGCCGCGGACACCATTTGCAGGAGCGTCAGCTTGACCACCGATCAGGCCTTCAGGACGATGCCATCGCGTACATCTGGCCGCCGCCCACGCTGCGGAAGAACGTGGACTTGCCGGCGGTCACGCTGAAGCCGACGTTGGTTCCGAGCGCGTTGATCTGGCCGCCGATCGGCGGGTAGACCAGGCACGCATTGGCGCCCTGATTGCTCACGAAGACATCGTCGCCCGGGCCGAAGCCGGCGTTATTGGTCGACAGGATGATGCCGGCGCCGGACGCGCAGGTCGTGACGACGACGTTGTCGCCGTAGACCAGCGTCGCACCGGTCTGCGTGGTGCCCGCGGCGGTGACGCCGAGCTGCACGTCGCCGACGATTTGCTGCGCGGCAGCCGGCGCCAGGCCGACCCCCAGGAGTTTTGCTGCACGAGTTCCCATTTCACGCCTTGCTTTCTGCCGCGTTGCGGCGTTTGGTTTTGACTTCCGCCAGCTCCTTAACCTGCTCCATGAGCCGGTCGACGTCGAGCCGCAGCGATTGGTTCTCGGACTTCAGGCGCAGCACTTCGGAGCCGTCCGTCGCGTTTTTCAGCCACGCCTGCGCCTTGACCTGCATCTCGCGCGCGCCCATCCACGTCAGGGCGTGGTCCGGCACTTCGGCCAGCTGCTCGACGGTGTGGATGTTCATGCTCTTCAGGCCCAGTGCCTGACTCTTGGTCAGCACGGCCCATTCGGTCACCGGCATGCCGGAGTTGACCTGCACCGACTGGTTCTTGAAGGCCTCGTACTGCGTGGGCCAGCGCTGCGGGTCGGTGGGCGCGCCGCCGTCCGCCTTGAGCTTAGCCGGCCGCTTGACCTCGGTTGAGCGATTGCCGGGGAAGATGATGTGGATGAAGACCACGTCGTCGAAAACGGGGTGCCCGGCTTGTTCCGACTTGAAGGGAGACTCCACTGGTTCGGTGAAGAACGTGACGTACAGACCCTTGTCGTCGCCATGTTGGACACGGAGCGAATTGCCGCTCTTGACCACTTGCGCACTTGCCAGTTCCATTCAGGATTTCCTTCCCAGGGGTTGTAAAAAGGCCCCGGGGGTGAGCCGGGGCCGGAAGCGGCCCGAAGGCCGCGGAGGAGACACACTCAGGTGATGGCAGCCTGCGCGTTCGGGAACGTGCCCCAGGCGATCGCGAAGTTCGCCGGCAGCGTGATCGTGCCGGACGAGCCGGATCCGAACACCGCAGCAAGCGCGCTGGCGAATTGCAGCCCGCACGCCTGCTTTGACGCAACCACCGTCTGCGACACCACGCCGGTCGTGGCCCAATAGGCTTGGCTGCCGATGGCCGGAGCGCCGGAAGCCGTCACAGCCATCGCGCCGCTGACCTGGAACCAGCCGTACTGACCCGAGAACGGGTTGGCCGGCGCCGAGCTGGTCGTCAGCGCGAGCGGGTTGCCGAGCGACACGCCGAGCGCCAGACCGCTGTTGGCGGTGCCGGCCCAGGGCTTGGCCTGCAGGATCAGGTTGCCGAACGTGTCGGTGGCGTGCACGAACTGGCAGACCATCCCGGCGCCGATGCCCGGCACGTAGGTGCCCTGCACGGTGCTGGACGTGGTCGGCACCGCCGGATTCGCCTTCAGGGTGTTGGCGATCAGCGGGTTGTTCGGATTCCAGCGCTGATCCCACACGTAGTTCAGGTTCAGCGTGAAGGTCGTGCCGCTCGGAACGGTGGCGATCTGCCAGATGCCGTTGTAGGCCGCCGGCGTGAAGCCCGCGAGCTGCACCGGCTGGCCGACCACCAGGCCGTGGGCCGAGCCGGTCGTCACGGTTGCCACACCCGCCGCCACCGTCACGCTCGACACGGTCTGAGCCGTGATCGGCGCGACCTGCGCGAACAGGAACTGGCCGCCGCCGAAGACCGGATCGACGCCGTCCACCAGCATCGACGGGTAGCTCGCGCGTCCGTATTTGCCCGAGCTGGTTCCCACCAGCGAGTAGGGGCCGCCGCCTGCATTGTCTGGCAGGTACAGATCGACCGAGCCCAACAGGCCGTCTTGAGTCACATAAGCCATGATTTTTCCTTGAAAGTTGGGTGTCGATCAGGCGACGAGCGCGCCCTGCAGGAAGGCGTTGCTCAGCGTCAGGTTGCCGGCGAAGCCGATGAGCTTGACCATTGCGTCCTGGTTCACCGCGTACCGGTCGTCACCGATCGGCACGAAGTTGCGGGCCGCGGCCGGGCGGAAATAGATGAAGTCGGTGTTCAGGAAGAACATCGAGTTCGTCGGGCTGCCGCCGCCGTATCCCCCGTCCAGCACCACGTCTGCCGACATGTACTTGATGGCGTCGAAGCCGATCATTGCCTTGTCTTCCGACGCGATGCGCTGGATGGCCTGCAACGATTCCAGGTACAGCCGGTAGAAGTTGTTGTCGGCCACGATCAGGTCCGGGCGATCGGCGCCGCGAACCTGTTGGACCCACAGCCGGTTCATGTAGGATTGAATGTTGGCCGTCGTGACCGCCGCGCCGCCGTTGTTCAGGCCGGAGAAAACCTGATTGCGCCAGAACGACCACGCGCTGCGGTCGATGCCGCCGATGATGCCGCTGGTTGGGCTCGAAGACACGAGGATCTGCAGGCCGCCGATCTGACGCCCACCGTCCGCGGTGCCGTCGCTGTAGCAGTCCAGCGCGATGTTGTTCACCAGCGTGCGCTCGGCGTTGCCGATGCGCGACTCGAGCAGGTCGATGATGCGCTCTTCGCCGGCGTTCTGGATTTGCTCCAGGCCGCTGATGGAGACCGCGACCGCCGCCTGGGCGTAGTTGAACTCCGCCGCGGTGAAGACGTCGCTCGGCGCGATGTCCAGCATTTCGTAGCCGGAATAGCGCTTGAACGTGCCGTTCTCGGCGTATTCCATCTCTTGAACGATGGTGCGACCGCCGCTGACGGGCTTGACCTTGCCTTTGGACTTCAGGCGCCGCAGGAGGGCGTTGTTCTTGGACCTATTCTTTCAGGGCTTGCGCCCGTCGTCCTCGGCTCTTTATCCGAGGCTCCTGCAGCTTGCTATTCGTCTGCAGAGGAGACTATCTCATCAGCCAGTGCGCTGCTTCGCTTTCGATGCAATCCCGCCAAGCCGCGCCGCCTCGAGCGTCGGGCGCTGGCCCAATGCTCTCTTCGTGGCGCTGATCTTCGCTCCGTGCCCTTTGGGCTTTCCCAGCTGCGCTTGCCTTCGCGCCTCGTTCGCTTCTGGCGTCTGAGGGCGCGGCACTGCAGCTGATGCTGCGATGCCTTTTCGGATCGCTGCCGGGATCGGAGCAAAGCTCACTTGGTGTTCGTTGTAGAGCGCTGCCTGATGCTGCTGCATCCAGGCTAGTTCTCTTACGCGTTTGTCGACCACCGTGGCGTCGTCTGCCAAGTGCTCAAGCTCGATGGACTCAAAAGCGGATTCGCCGTCTCGCTTCCAGTCTGACTGCAGCTTGGTGCACAGATGCTTGCCCTGGTTCAGCAGGCAGCGATGCTCTCGCATACGCTTGGCCAACTTCCCCTTGGTACATCCGATGTAGACAAACCCGCTCGCTTTGTGGCGGATTGCATAGATCGCTGGCATTCGGAATTCTCCTCTTTGCAGCACTGACTGTCGGGCGCTCGTGGGCGGGTTATTGTTTCCTCACCGCCTAGTCGTTACGCCTTCGTTGCCCCTGGGCCTTTCAGCTTACATGCAACGCTTGGCTCGGTGTTGCCATCGCAGGTTTTCACCGAGTTCACCCGATTTTACAACGTCTGAAAGTTAAACGTTGTCTGCCACTTTGCCGGTGCGATTGCGGAGCGTGGTGGTCACGATTTCCGTCATCGCCGACGATGGGTTGATCAGAGACATGATTGGATTCCTTCAATGAATGGGTGGTGGCTCACTCGCGATTCATCACTTCGCGATAGGTCGTGCGGATGTCGTCTGCGAGAGAACCGTGCGAGCTTGGCGCCGTCAGGCTTGCGCCACCGGTGGGTGAGCCCACCAGGGTCGAACCTGCGGCGCGAGCCCGCGTCGCTCTTGCCCGGGCATCGGCCTGCCGTTGCTGGTCTTGCGACTGCAGCAACAGGGGTCGGATCTCGGGGTGTGACCAGCACGCCGCGTCGTAGGCTTCCTGCAGACCCAACGTCTTGCCCTGTGCGTCGGCAGCCTGGATGAGCAAGCCCATCTGATGCCGGACGTTGGCGAAGTAGATGTTCTTCGGGTCTGAGGCGAAGCCCTCGATCGTTTGTGCGATCTGTGCTTCTTGCTCTCGAGCGATTTGGGCATCGCCCTGCGACAGTCGCTGCTGGAGTTGCTGCACCGTTTGGGTCAATGCAGCCACTTGCGGGTCGACTTGTCGCTGGGGCGTCTGCTGTCCACCGCTCAGTTTCTGGAAAATCCGTTGGGGGTTCACCCCGTATTGCTGAAGGATGCCGATCACGGCGTTTTCCTTCTGGTCCGTCGTGCCGGCCCGCAGCGTGTAGGCCGTCTGCAGCAGCGCGTCCACGGCCTTGACCGGGTCGCTGCCCTCCGACTTGATCATTGCGAGATAGGGCTGCACCGTCGATTCGAACGTTTTGCCCAGCACGCGGTGCTCGTCGTGCTTGGTGAAGCCCTTGTGCACGTCCGCCTCGCGCCGCGCGATCTCGGCCTGGATGTCGGGGTCCAGCGATGCGAACTTCGCCTTGGCCGCCGGCGACCAGGTGTCCGGCGGCCGGATGGCCGCGGGCGCGGTGGCTGCGTTCGTCGCGGTATTCTCGGCCTGCTGGCCAGCGCGCGCAGCGTCCTGCTGAGCGCCGCTCCTGGGCTGCTGCTCGACCGGCGCGCCGTCGGCGCTTGTGTCCGGACCCCTGGCCGCCTTCTCCGCGCGGGGCGCGACTTGTTCCTTGTTCGCCGCGAAGCGCCCCGCCTCGTCGCGGGCCCGGTCGTTGACTTCCTTGAACGCGGATGCAACTGCGCCGCGCACGTCATCGCTGGAGGATTCGACTGGGGCTTCCAGTTCGACGTCACTCTCGATCACTGCGTTGTCAGACATTCAAAAAGCTCCAGACATGAAAAAGGGCCCACAAGGGGCCCGGCTGCGGGTTTATGGATGGTCAGGCGGTGTGCTTGGGCAACACTTCCTTGACCGCCTGCGCCAACTCGGCGCGCACGTTGAAATCGCCATGGATCTCGCGCTTCTTCATGTTGGGCATCTCGTTGCCGAGCTCGACGTAGCCGTTGCGTTTTAGGTAGTCGCGGTGCTTGGACCTGCTGGTGATCATCGGTGCGTCACCGGTGGCCACGTCGACGCCCATGGCCTGGTAGGGCTGAATGTCGGCAATGACCATCGGAGCGCAGACCTTGCGGCGCATCACGCCGTGGCACTGCGGCAAATCAGCGTCGATGCGCGCCACGCTGCGGAAGATGTCCTGCTCTGCGCCGCATTCGTCGCAGAGCATGGTGTAGAGCGGCATGATTGATTCAGGAGAATGCCGCGGTCTGCACGTACCAGACGTTGGACGCCAACCCGGTCTGGTCCTGCAGGCCGAACTTCATGATCGGCTGTCCCGTCACGCCGACTGCTGTCAGCGGGATGATGTACGTGCCCCACTGGCCGACGACAGGCGCCGGGCCGTAGGCGCTGATATCGATTCCAGGCTGGATCAGCACGTCGCCGGCCGTGTAGAACGACAGGCTCCATTTCTGATTCGCCTGCGTCGGCTGGAGCACCAGCGTGATGTGCGTCAGACCTGCCGTGTTGAATGTCTCATTCGGCGCGTACGGGAGCCAGCATCCCCACGCGCCGGTCACGGTGAACGTCAGGTTGGGCGGCGCGTAGTTGGGCGTGCCGGCGAACGACCAGTCCCCAGCCCAGTTGAACTTGCCGCTGCCGTAGACCACGTTGGTGGACGGCGCAGGAGCTGGCGCAGGGCTCGGCGCTGGGGTTGGCGCCGGAGCAGGACTGGGCGCGGCCGCTTGCAGCGCCGCAAGCGCGTCCGTGAGAGCCGACTGCAGGGCTGTGAGCGTGGCGATCGATGTCTGAATGGTCATGATCCTTTGTCATCCCAAAAGCAAAAGTAGAGTCTCTTCATCGTCGTCTTCCAAGGCACCCGGCTCAATCTCGACGGCGCCTGCGACTTCAACGGATTTCTCGACCGGGGCGCTTTTCGGCGCCTTCGGCGAGACGATTTCCTCGATCTGCTCGCGCAACGAGCGCGCATCTGCAGCTTTCTCGCGCGCCAGCTCGGCCAGGGCGGCCTGGCGCTGCTTCAGCTGCGTCATCGCGTTCGTACGATGGGTCAACGAATATTGAATGGCCACTTACTGGACTCCTATGATCTTGCCGTCGAGGCCGCGCACCACGGACTTCGGGCGGCTCATGTTTTCGTTCATCGCGTCGATCGCGACCTTGAATTGCTCGACCGCTGCGGCCACTGCGGCGCCGATGCCGTCGTCCTTCGGCGCAGCCGCTGCGCTCGATGCCTTGGCGCTTTCAATGGCCGCGCCAGCCTGATGCTTGGCGCCTTCCACGTTCGCCGCGGCTTGCGTCTGCGCGATGGCGTGGTCCGTGCTGGCCTTGAGAGCCGCCGTGTCGGCGTCCGTCTTGGCCGCGATCTGTGCGACAAGAATTTTGGTTTCTTGCTCGAGCTTGGTCTTCCACTCGTCAAACGCGCGCTGCGCATCGGACTCGCGTTGCTTGAACGCCATCTCCATCTGCGCCTTCTGCTGCTCCAACGCCATCTGCTGCTGCTCGCGCCGCTCCTCGGCCGCGGCCTTGGCCTGATCGGCCTGCTGCTGCATCTGGACGCGGAACTGCTCCAGTTTCTCCTCGGATGCGACCTTGGCCTGCTGCAACTGCATGTCGCCCTGCAGACGCGCCTGCTGCAGCTGCTGCTCGCCCTGAACTTTGATCATTTCCGGGTTCGGCTTGGGCTTCGGGTTCTGACCCATCTCGGCCAGCTGATCCATGGCTTCCTGGAACGCGCTCTCGGTGCTGCGGCCGACCTTGAACGAGCGCAGCACCAGCATGATCGTCTCGGCGATGCCCTTGGACAGCTGCGGCACCTCCTGCACGACCTGCATGGCGCCTTGGATCAACTCGTTCACCGTCTTGGCGAACTCCATCCGCGATTCCTGTTCCTGGCGCTCGTCCTGCAGGATGGTCGAGTCCGTCTCGATGTCGATCCTGAAATTGCGCGCCGGACGCGCTTTCAGGAGCGCATGCACATCCTCCCAGCTCGGCTGGCCCATCAGAGCCATTTGCGCCGGGTTTGGCGGCGGCGGCGGTGGGCCCAAGACCGTTGCAGGGTCGAACGGCGGCACGGGCGGCGTCTGGCCAGGTTGCAGGCCCGGCTGCGGCTGCTGGGCGTGCAACTGCTGCACTTCCTGCGCCGCTTGCTGGTGCTGCTGGACGATCTGCTGCGCGTGCTGCTGGTAGATCTTCAGATGCTGCGCTTGAACCTTCAGCGCGGCCTTCTCGGCGTTCGTCAGCAAGTGAACGCCGCTGAGTTCCTTGATACTGTCCAGCGCAAACTGCCCGCAGACGATCTCGGCCGCGATGCGAATGGAGTCGCGCGCGAACACCTGAACCTCGCGCTGCATGTCCTTCAGGCGCACGCTCGCGTAGTTCGACTTGATCTTCTGCGCCGTCGCGGTCTCTTCCGGGTCGCTGGCCCCGCGGATCAGGTCGGACATGCCGCTGATCTCGTAGATGTCGGCTTTGACCTTGTCGCGCGCCTCATAGAGCTTGAGCAGCACTTCGGCCACCATGCTCACATCCAGCAGCTCGACGGCCCCCTTGAGGCCGCCCTTCTCCGCGAATGCGGCCCAGGAATCCACAGGCACCAGCGTGTTCTCGTTGCCGGTGTTCAGCAGCTGCTGCAGCGCCTGGACGCTGCTGTCATAGACGCCGATCGCCTTTACCGCACGCGTCAGCATCGCAATGCGGTGGCTGAGCCGGTCCAATTCCTTGGCCTGGTCCTGCCACAGGATGTAGTCCGCGGTCGGGATGATCGACACGCTGCTGGTGGTGGCCTGCAGCGGCATCGGAATGGGCCAGAACCCATCCAGTTCGAGCGGGTCGTCCTGCACTTCGAGCACTTCCGAGTGCGACCGGTGCAGCCGGATCACGCGCTTGGTGCGCTTGTCCCAGATTTCGTAGATCTTGGTCTTGTTCAGCAGGTCCGCGCCCTCGGCGTCCTTGTCCAGGCCCTCGGGCTTCTGGTCGTAGGGCAGCTGGGCAGCAATCTCCTGCGTGAAGCGCTTCCTGACCTCGTGCCGGTCGAGGTACGCGCAGCGCCACACGGCGTCGCATTCCTCCCACGTTCGCGCCACGGCGTGCCCGAAGTCGGTCCAGGGCACAAAGTCAAACTTGACCTCTTCGGAG
The DNA here is from genome assembly GCA_903914615.1 of uncultured beta proteobacterium. Classification (GTDB taxonomy): domain Bacteria; phylum Pseudomonadota; class Gammaproteobacteria; order Burkholderiales; family Burkholderiaceae_C; genus Rubrivivax. Next base: position 22,853 of record CAIWPS010000453.1, read on the forward strand.
TCGACCTCTTCGATGTCTTCCGGCTCGTCGCTGCTCAGCTCGGCGCCATCGCGCTCGGTGCCAGTTTCCTTGTCGCCTTCTACGCGCGTGTTCGGCAGGTTCGGCTTGTCGGCGCTGGCGCCCTGATCCTCGGTCGACGGCACCTGGCCGCTGACCTTGCGGAAATGCGGCAGGTAGCGCACCCACAGCACGCCGCGGCCCGGCAACAAGCGGTCCAGCACGGCCTGGCGCACCGCTTCGCCAAAATTCTGCTGGCTTAGAACGTTGATGCAGCAACGCTCCAGCACTTCGCTGGCCGTCTTGCCTACCGGATCGTCGTCCTTGAACCGGCGCTCGATCTCAGGCGTCGGATCCTTGGCGTACAGCGCCGGCTTCAGCGTCTGAATGTTGCTCCAAAGCACGTTGAACGTCGTCGTCTTGGCGTTCTCGTCCTTCTTCTCAGCGGTGTAGCGCTCGATGATGCGCTTGCCGCGCTTCTCGAACTGCTGCGCCTTGCGCTCATAGCGGCCTATCTCTGCAGACCACTTGCGCTGGAGCTCGCCCTTGTCGAGCTCGAGTGGTGCGATCTTCGGGTCGACGCTGCCTGGATCGGCGATGCCGTCGAGAGCGTCTTGCATCAGGCCCAGACCACAGAACCGGCAGCGGTCGTGAGCGCGACGTACAGCCCAGTCCCAAACGCGATCGGAATCCAGTTCCAGCCGGCGGCGATCGGAATGGCGCTCATGACCAGGCCGTTGGCGCCGATGCCGTCATAGATGTTCGCGGTGCCGGCGACCGATGCGTAGATGCCCAGCAGGCCGCCCTGCCCGGTCTTGATCTGCGCGGACGAGCCGGCAGTCATCACGGTGGCGCTGCCGATTTCCCAGTTGCCGATTGCCATCAGAATCCGTCGCTTTCTGTGTTTCTGTCCTGCTGACCCCAGGTCAGCTCATCGAACCGTGTTTCGTGCAAGAACTTCGGCCTCGGAGGCGGCGCCGGCGGTGCTGGCACCATCTCGAGCATCTGGCAGCCGTAGCTGAACGCATCGCCCGGATGGCTGGCCCAGTCGTGGACCGGCTCCTTGCTCATCGTGCGCGTCTCGGTGTCGTAGTCGAAGCGCCAGCTGGTCAGGCCGCTGATGCCTTCAAAGCATTCATCTTCATCGAACCAGCACTTGGCCACCACGCGCCGCGCGGCGTTAATGCGGTCCGCGATCTTGGTCTGCGGCACCACGCGCACATGGTCAGGACCGAAGCCCTTTAGGAACCGTTCCATCGGGCTGTGCTTGGTCCCAAAGGTCTTGTTGCGCGCGTCATGCGGCAGCCAGATCTTGTCCAGCCGCATGCCGCGCTTGGTCAGGTACGCCGTCAGATCCTCAATCCAGTCGTCGGCGTCCTTGCCCGACTCGCCCAGATAGCCCACCAGCCCGAAACCGTCGGCCCGCGGCTGCCAGATCCACCAGCTGGCGGTGTCCCTGAAGCCCAAGTCGCTGCTGATGCACACCGCAGCGCCTTCGGGGTCGAACAGCCCACCCTGCCTAATGCGTCCGTCGATACGCGCGCGGCCCATCCAGCGGCCCAGGACAGCGCCGAGGATGGCAGCGTCGAAGCTGCACATGTACTCCTGGTCGAACATGGCCTGCCCCATGTCGTCACCGAAAGTCTCGATGTACCCGCTGCGCTCCTTCTGCAGCGCCTCCTTGCTGAACACGCCGGTGTCGACAGCGTTCAGCACCTGGGCAAACGCCGCAGGATCCTTGCGTGCCGCGGTCAGCGTGTCGAAGGCGTGGTTCTTGCCCCGCGGCGTCGTAATGAAGATCTGCCAGCCGTTGTTCTCGGCCAGGATCGGCCGGAGATACGCCCGCGCGGCCGGGTTGCTGATGGCCCACTCGCTGTAGACGATGCCCACGGGCGTCGCGCCGACCAGGCTGTTGAAGTTGTCCGATCCGACGACCTGCCAGCTACTGCCGTTCTTGAACCCGATCGACATGTCGTTCTCGCGGGTCCAGCTGCGCAGCTCGAGCGGGAACGCCTCATCGATCCGCCGCTTGCCGGTGTGCGGGTTGACCGCGCCCCAGATGGCCTTGCGGGCCTGACTGGCCTCGGGGAGCATGTGCCAGAAGTTGGCAACGCGCTCATGTGCAGCCACCGCAGTCCGATGCAGACAAACTTCGTCCTTGCCGGAACGGCGATGCCAAATTAGCTCGGCATGCTTGCCGCCGCGCTCGAGGTAGTCCCATGCGGGACGCTGGTACGGTCTTGGCTGCCATCCGTTGGGCAGCCGGATCCGCATCTCTCAGGGCTTGGTAGGGTCCGCGAACCGCACCAGCTCGACCGTCACGCTCCCGCTCACCGCCATGTCCAGCTTGTCACCGTACTTCTTCGGCGCCAGCTTGGACAGCAGCCACTTGCGGGAGTCGACGCGCAGTTTCGAGCGGGCCATCGCCTCCCCGTTCTCGACGTACCCGACCGCATCCTCGCCGTGCCGCTCCATCCAGTCGTTCGTCGCGTTGTCGCTGATGTCGAGGATGTCTTCGGCCATCGCCTCCAGGCCGCAAGCACGCGCACGCGCGTATTGCTCCGCGAAGGCTGGGTGATGATCCAGCCACTTCATCACCGATGACAGCGCTGGCATCTGGTCGTCGCGGCAGACGCTGCGCAAACTCTCCCCATCCGCCAGCCGCGCGCAGATGCGCTCGGCCAGCGCGTTGCTGTAGGTGCTCTTTCGTCCCATTGCATCGAATCATCCCTTGCGGGCTGGATTCCCGTTAGAACTGCGGCTTAGACGCCCAGCTTGGCGAACAGCGCCTCGAACCCGGTCTTGACCGTGCTCGCCTCCGTGGCCAGCAGCGGCTGCAGGAGGGTGGCGTGTTGCTTGAGGGTGTCGAGCTCGGCGGTCAGGCTGTTGAACTTGGACTCGTAGGCCGTGCGCTCTGCGGCGATGTCGCTTTCGAGCTTGGCCTGCGCAGTGGTCAGGAGTTCCTGAAGAGTGGACATTTGCAGCTCCAGAATGCAAAAACCCGCCGGGATTGCTCCGAGCGGGCGAATTTTGAAGGCAACTTGGCCCCTTGGAATCACAGTGTGCACGATTCCAGAATCATCGTCAAGCCCGATCCATCACGCCGGCCGAACGCAGACGGACGACCAGCGCGGCGCGTGCCAGATCGATCACGGCGCGCCGGTCGACGCGGTTCTCGGGAAGGCGCGGATTGATGAAGCACTCCCAGCCGGCGACGAGGTTGCGCGCTTCGGCGTGAATGGCCATGCGCCAGAACGCATTGAGCTGCTGCACCTGGAAATCGACCGTCTTCATCGTGCGCGATTCAAGATCGCTGTCCAACGCGCCGTTGGCATCGTCGTACTGCCGGCTGACCTGGTAGTCGCCGACCACGAGAGACTTTGGCGCAAAGCCGCGGGCGGCTGACGCCCTGCTGGCCCAGTGATGCCAGCGCGACAGGATGTCGTCGAGCTCGTCCTTGACGCTTGCTGCGGTCATGAGCATGTGGCCTCCAGGGCTTTGACGCGGATCTTTAGCATTCCGCCCAGCGTCGGAATGCGAACGATCTTGAGACTGTCGATCTGGCTGTCGTCCGACCACAGGCCGGCGTGGGTGAGGCTGTCGAGGGTGGACTTGAGCATGTTGTCCAGGTCGCGGCGTCGCCTGTCGGGCATCCAGGCGTCGATCTCGACGGCCAGGCGCTCCTCGGGCTTGAAGCGTTTCCAGCGCTGCACGAGGGCCTGTTCCTGGATCGCCTGGCGGTACTTGCGGCCAGCGGCGCTGATGAGCGAGCGGCCGGCTGCCGAGCCGCCGGACAGGTGGCGGTAGTAGGTGTTTGTGCTGGGTGGGAATGGGAGGACGATTTCGATCATCTGCAGGCCCAGGCAATCGCGCGCAGCGGGAGTTTCAGCAGCCAGAAGAACGCACCCAGCAGCCCGACGCAGACCAGGCCGGCGCCAAAGCCGATCCAGAAGCCGCCCAGGAACAGGTCGTAGATCGGATTCAAGGGTTCTTTCATGTGGGGTCCTTCACTTCGACGGTGCGCGCCAGGTCGGTCAGGCGCACTTCCACGGTGATGAGGCCGCGCTTGACCATCGAATCCCGGATGCGTGAGGCCGTCTTGATGTCGCTCGACAACCGCGCCGCAGCCTCCCTGAAGGCCTTGGAATCCATGGCCCCGCCGTTCGACTCGAGCAACCCAATCGCCCGGTCGATGGCGCTGCCCTCGTAGATCCAGCGCGCTGGTTTTCCTGGGGGTGAGCTCATGGGTGTTCCTGCCATTGTTCAGGCCGCATTGGATCCAGCCAACGACCAAACTGAGTTATTGGAAAAAATCCTTCGGGCCCGCGAGAACCAAAAACAAAACGCTCTTTGACGGTAGAGAGCCGACTTCATTTTTCAAAACGGCACAACGGCACATCGCATAACGGCACGGCAATCGGCACGGCACAGTGCCGAATTGCCTTATGCGCGCGCGAGTGCCGTTTCTGTGCTTTGTGCCGTTTTTCGGCACACAAAACGTAGGTATTCGGCACATTCATGGGTCATTCCTTGACGATAAGAATGGGCATCATCGAGCCCTGCTCGGTCCCGAAATCAATGCGCTTCTGGCTCAAAAGAGCGGCCTTGGCACGGTAGAACGTCATCTTCTTGGCGTGCATCTCCATGTCGGGAGGGAGCACCTTGTAGAACTCCAGGCGCCATTGCTTTTCGGTCAATCCAGTTTGTGCAACCGACAACAGCAAAGCGTCTTTGCCGCCTCGTCCGGCCCGTGCTTCCCGTTCTTTTGCCTCGACCAATTCAACGGCGTTGTTAATATGCCCGGCCGCCAGCGAAGTAATTGAATCTCCGTCTTCATCCTTCCCGAGATCCTGAACGGAAAGTAGAAACGACTGCTCATCGAATAACTCGCCGTCCTTCTGACGCTCGCACACGACGGTCGCAATCATTTCCTTCTCGTCGCGAAATACCCCGAACATGAAATCGACGTTGCCGACAATTGCGCTCGATCCCCGGGGACGCTCCGTCGCGCTGTGGCCGCTGTGATGAATGACCAGCACGGTGCAGGCCCAGAGCTGACGAAACCACGTCCCCAGCTCGCGAAAGTAGCGCGCGGTGTCGGTGCTGCTGTTCTCTTCGCCTTCGTCGGTCTGGCTCTTGGTGTCGATCACAATCAGCGCCGGCTCCACGCCGATCGCGCGCGCAGCATCCACCACTTCGCTCGAGCGCGTCGACAACATCACGGCTGAGGGCAAGACGTAGAACGAGATCCCGCTCCACTTCAACCCCCTGGCCGCGTGCCAGGCGCGCACACGCCGCATGAGGCCAGTGCCCCCTTCCGCGGCTATGTAGATGACCGAACCGCGCTTTGTCTTCCTTCCCAGCCATTTCATGCCGTGGGCAATGTGCAGGGCCATGTCCAAAGCGACAAACGACTTAAACGTGCCAGGAGCGCCGAACATCACGCCGATGCTGTCGGAGGGAAGAACGTGCTTGACGGCCCAGCTGACGTTCTTGGATGCGGCGTCGAGCTGGGCCAAGCTCAGGATGCGCGATGCGGACTCCGCAGGCTGAGAAATCACCGGCGCACCGGTGTTCTTCCAGCCTTCCTTCTGCGCCATTGCGAAGAGGCTGTTCAAGCCAAGGCCTGAAAGGCCCTTGCGCTTGAAACTGCGCCAGACCCGCATCTGGTCCTGCGGGTCGTACTTCGAGCTCGTCTGGCTCCAGGTGTCCCACAAACTGAACCCGGCCTGGTTGGGCATCTCGTTGTGGATGGCAGCACCCACAGCGACCCAGGTCTCGCGGTTGTGGCTGTTGATGTGCTGCAGCGCTTCCTGCGCGCTGGCCGCGCGCGCGGGGTCGATTGGGGGCGCTGGCGGCGCGATCGCCGTGGCCTTGGTGTGCGATCTGCCCAAGTCCCGGATCCACGTCGGCAGAGTGCTGGGCACGATTCCGTTCAGCGGGTCCGATTCCGACTCCCAGCCGTAGCGCTTGCCGCTTGGGTGCAGCGTAGGCTCGACCGCGATGTAGCCGTCGGCTTTGAGATCCACGCCGGGTCCGAGCGTTCCGGGCAGGCCTTCGACCAGCTGCGCGGCAAAAAGGCGATGCTCGCCGCCGCCGCCTGTAAGGGCCAGGACGTCGCTGACGATCGGGCCGTGGATTGCCTCGAGCTGGTCGATCGTGTCGATGCCGCCGTTGCGCGGGTCGATGTCAATGGCCACCAGCCCGCTGGCCTTGAGCGCAACGCCCACGCCGGCGTCCGGGTATTGCCGCCACCAGTTTGTGGCCGTCTGGGTGTCGTTCGTCGCGTCGTGAAAGCCGTTGCGCACCAGGCGGCCAAGGGGTTTCTTGGTGCCCGGGTCGAGTGGAAGCACCCACCAGCCGAGACTGATGTAGCGGGCGGCAAAGCTGGCAGCGCTGCGCGCCTCGTTGATGTCCGTCACGTTGGATGACATGCGCTCAGTGCGATTGCGTACAGACCGCACCGACGGCATCAAGCCACGATGCGGCGGGGCGAGGCGTGGCGCCTGTGCAGAAAACGGCGCTCATTCCTCCTGCTCCCAAATCAGCTGCGGCGCTTTGCGCATCACGCGCTCGTGCGTCTGGGTGAGGAATGCGTAGGCCGCGGGGTCCACGCACTTGAATTCGCTGGGAACGACCTTGAGGCCGAGGTGCACGAGGAACAGCACGACCTCTTCCAGGCGCTCGGTCTTGATGCGGCTGACGGTGGAGTCGGACACGCCCATCGCGGTGGCCACTGAGCCGGCCTTCCCGGGTTCTTGCAGCCGGTGCAACGCAAGCTGCACGCCTTTTCGTGCCCTTTCAGCCGGGGCTGGCGAGACTGGCGCCATGTCACGCAGCCTTCGATTCAGCAGCAAAGAGGTACTGATGCAGCGCGCGCACCTTGGAGTAGCCCGGATCGCTCTCGCGGTTCTTGATGCGCAGCACCGTGTCGTATGGGATGCCGCTGCCTTTGGCCACAGCGGGCAGGTCGCCGACGCGGTTCTGAAGCTCGGCGACGACCCTCTCTAGGAGGTCGAATTGAGTGTCCATGCCGCAACCATAGGCATAGTTGCCTCATATGTCAAGGCACATTTGCCTTGCGCGCTTTGCTATCCAAGATCGGCAGCACCAAGGAAGCGCTGGAGGGCTTCCTGCGCGACGAAGGCAACACTGCCCCAGGGCGGCTCGATTGAACCGCGCCGCCTTTGCCGCCCTGGCAGCCGCAGCGTTGACGTCTTGCGCAACCGAGGCCAACTACCAGGCCAACGTCAAGAGCTTCATGGGCCTACCCGAACTGGCCCTGATTCGCGCCTGGGGTCCACCGTCAAGTTCCTACGAGACCGGCGGCTCCAGATTCCTCACCTACCAATGGCGCGGCAACTCGTACGTGGTCGCAACAGGATCGCCGATCGTCCCGGCCGCCATCGTTGGCAAGTGGTGTGACACTACGTTCGAGTACCGCGCCGGCGTCGCCGTGAGCTGGCGCTATCAGGGCAACGGCTGCAAGTCCAAGGACTGACGCGCCGCCCGAATTAGCCGCTGCGAGCGGGTTTTTTCACGTCCGTCGAAAAAATAAGGCAAATCTGCCTTGACAAGATAGGCACAGATGCCTATTCTTGATCCCAAGCCGCGACTGTTTCGCGGCACCGGGAGCGAGGCGATGAAGTTCTACATGCACCCCGAGGTTGCAGCGCGACTTCTCGTCCAGTCGAGGGCCTACCGGGCTTTCCGCCTCCTTGGCTGGGACCGATCCAACGCGCAAGAGATGGCGCGCGTTTACGTGGAGCTGATGGCATGAAGGTGCGCATCTGGCGAGTTGTCGACGTCCTTTTCGCCATTGCTCTGGGACTGGCCGCTTGCGCTCTGGCCTTGTCGTTCTTCGGGATCCTCAGGCCATGAAGCACCAGGTCACCCGCTTCCACGGCGCCATGAACCCCAAGCGGCGCTACTTCATCCCGCTGCGCGCGCCGTGGTGGGTTCGCGTCATCCGGGTCTTCTACCCCAAGTTCTAAAGCCGGACAGTCGCCCCCGGCACACAGGGCGAACGGAGCACACACACCATGAGCACGAACGTTGCACCAATCAGCAAGAGCGTCGATCCGCTGGCCGAGGCCATCGAGGACTATTTCTGGGCCAAGCGGGACGAGGACCTGGCCAAGGCCGGCCGCCTCGCCGCGGAGGAGCGCCTGGTTGCGCTGGTGCCGCCCAAGGAAGAGGGCTCGATGACCGTCGACGCGGGCGGCTACAAGCTCACGCTGACCGGGTCGCTTTCCTACAAGGCCGACTCCGTCGACGCGGTGCGCGCCGCCACGGCGCAGTGGCCCGCGGAGTTGATACCCCTCAAGACCAAGGTCGAGCTCGACGCGACCGGCTGCAAGTTCATCCGCGCCAACAGGCCCGACCTGTGGGTGCAGCTGGCCAAGGCCGTGACCGTCTCGCCCGCGAAGACCGCAGTGAAAGTGAGCGTGTGACATGGCGTTCGACTTGAAGTCCATCAAGCGCGGCCAGGACATCCGGCCGCCGCGCATCTTCGTGTTCGGCGTCGAAGGCATCGGCAAGTCTACGTTTGCCGCCGGCGCGCCGTCACCCATCTTCCTGCAGACCGAAGACGGGCAGGGCTCGCTCGACGTCGCGCGGTTTCCGATGATCGAGTCGGTCGACCAGATGCGCCAGGCGCTGGGAACGCTCTACACGGAAAGGCACGATTTCCAGACTGTGGTGCTCGATTCGGCCGACTGGCTGGAGACGATCATCGCCAACGAGGTCGAGCATACGCACGACGCCAAGGACTTGGCCTACGGCAAGGGTGCGCTGAAACAGGCCGAGATCTGGCGCGAGCTGCTGGGCGGCTTCAATGCGCTGCGCAACGAGCGCGACATGTCCGTCATCCTGATCGGCCACTGCCAAATAAAGCGGTTCGATTCGCCCGAGACGGAGCCCTATGACCGCTTCCAGCCCAAGTTGCAGGAGCGTTCCAACGCTCTGGTGCGTGAATGGGCCGACGCGGTGCTGTTTGCGAACTATCGGACGGTCGTCAAGAAGTCCGAAGTGGGGTTCAACAAGGAAGTCGCCCGCGGCATCACGACCGGCGAGCGGCTGTTGTTCACGGCCGAGAAGCCGGCGTACTTGGCCAAGAACCGATACGCATTTCCCGACTCGCTTCCGCTGTCCTGGGACGCAGTTTCCAACGCGATTGCAGGCCGCGTCTTGCCTGCCGACCAACTCGCCGCGTAAGCGGACAACACAGAGGATTGAACCATGTCTGACCTGACCACCATCTTGCCGGGCGGTTTCGACGCCACGGCCGTCGAGCCCCAGGAAAACCGCAGCAGCGAGCCCGTGCCTGCCGGTGTCTATGACGTTGAGATCACGAGCGCCGAAGTCAAGGACGCGAAGTCTGGCAACGGCGTCCACTTGAAGCTGGAATACACGATCGTCGGCCCGACGCACGCGCGCCGGAAGATCTTCGGATACCTGAACCTGCGCCACACGAACAGCCAGGCCGAGCAGATCGGACAGTCGCAGCTGTCGAGCCTGTGCCGCGCCGTGGGCATTCCGAAATTGACCGACAGCGACCAGCTGTTCCAGCGCATGCTGCGCATCAGCGTGAAGATCCGGCCGGCAGCCAACGGATATGAGGCGAGCAACGACGTGATCGGGTACGAGGCGACCGGCACCGCACCGACGTTTGCGCCCAGCAAGCCCAGTGCGCCGGCACCCAGCGCGCCCGCGGCGAAGACACCCCCCTGGAAGCGGGCGGCCTGAGTCATGGCCAAGGTGCCTGCACCGCTCAACGCCACGGTGGATGCAATCTACCGCTGGCGTGAGCAAACGACGCCCGGGGGCCATCGTGAGCACCTGGGCGCGTCGATCATCGGCTACCCGTGCGATCGCAACTTGTGGCTGACGTTTCGCTGGGCCGAGACGGAGAAGTTCGAGGGCCGCGTTTTGAGGCTGTTCGATACCGGCAAGCGCGAGGAGTCCCGCATCTATGAAGAACTTCGTGGTATCGGTTGCGATGTTTTTGCTGACGATGGTGGCACTCAGTATCGCGTGTCTGCTTGTGGCGGTCACTTTGGCGGCTCGATGGATGGGGTGGTTTCAAAGCTGCCGGAAGCGCCCAAGACGCCGCACGTTTTAGAGGCCAAGACCCACGGCGCAAAGTCATTTGCCGACCTGCAGAAGAAAGGCGTCGAGAAAGCCAAGCCGATGCATTTCACGCAGATGCAGACCTATATGGGCTTGGCCGGCCTGGACCGCGCGCTGTACTTTGCGGTTAACAAGGACACCGACGAGATCTACACCGAGCGCATCGAGCTGGACAAGGATGCGTTTGCCAAGATCATGGAGCGCGCCACTCGCATCATCAAGGCGACCGAGCCACCGCTGCGCTTGAGCGATGACCCGGCCTATTTCGAATGCAAGTGGTGCAAGTTTCATCCACAGTGCCACGGCGAGAAAGCGCCCGAAGTCAATTGCCGAACGTGCGCGCATTCGACGCCGCTTACGGATGGCGATGCCGGCGCGTGGGGGTGCGAGAAGTTCGGCTGCGGCCTGCCGGTGGAGAACCAGCGGGCAGGGTGCTCCGACCATCGGTTCATTCCGATCTTGCTGGAGCGCCTGGGCAAGTTAGAAGGCATGGACGGCGATCTGGCGATCTACACGCGCGCCGACGGCAAGCAGTTCGCCAATGGCGATCCGCCGGACGGCTTCACGTCCGACGAGATCCGCGCGGTCAACGGCGCCTCGATGCTGGTCGATCGCCAAGTGCGCGAGTTGCGCGATGAGTTTTCTGGTGCGCGGATTGTCGAGACGAACGTCGCCACGGCGTTCGATGACCTCAAGGATGACATCCCATGGTGACCGAACCCCTCCCCTGGCACCGCCCCGCCGAGCAAATGCCGGACGTGGACCTGAGTGTGCTGCTGGTGCTGTCTGGCGAGCCTGAGTTGGAGATGGGCTGGTGGGATGGCGAGAGCTGGCGGTCGTGCGTGAGCGGGGGCGAGGTGGTGGACGTTCTGTACTGGGCCGAGCCACAGGGGCCCGCACCGACAGCGGCAGCCTAAGTCTTAAGGAGACGACATGGACAACGGAATCAAGCACACCATTCTGGTGGCACTGAGCAACCACCGCGGAGACGATCTGGAGCGTGCGCGCATGGCGTTTCAGAGGTTCACGCAAAAGGAGATGGACCTACCCTACGGCCAGTCCGACGCTACGCCGCGGGAGATCCTGGCGGCCTACGAACAGCACCGGACTAGGGTCGATCTGGCCATTCAGACGGTCGAGGCGCTATGACAGACACACAGAGCAGCGAGCGCGAGGAGCGGGAGGCTTTCGAAGCATTCTTCCGTTCGCGCAACAGCAAGGGCGCTGAGTGGCGCGAGCGCATGTTTGATCGACGGCAGCAGGACGACACTTACGCTGACGATGCGGTGCAACGCCATTGGTGGACGTGGCAGAACTGCTGGCAAGCCGCCCGCTCCCGCCAGCAACCGAAACAACAGAGGAGAAAACCATGAAACGAATTGACAAACTGACTCAAACGCAAACCGAGCAGATGGATGCTTGGGCAGACAAGTGGATTGAAATCGGACTGCGCACTGGGAAGGCTGATCGTCAGTTGTTTGAAG
>CAIWPS010000454.1 GCA_903914615.1 uncultured beta proteobacterium
GAAGTGCGGTGTCGCGGAACGACGCGGCTTCCGCGGTAGATTCGGTCTTTGCCCAGGAGCCGCCATGCCACGTCCCGTCCTCGAAGAAGCGCTCCTGCACCCGGCCATCCGCGACCTTGTCGCCTGCCTCCATGCCGACACGCTGGGCGAGGTGCAGCAGGCGCTGGCCCGGCACGCCGTGGTGGTCGTGGGCATGGCGCAGAACCCGTTCTGCCGCAAGGCGCGCAAGGCGCTGGAAGCGGCCGGCGTGGCCTTCCACTACATCGAAATCGGCAGCTACCTGAGCCAGTGGCGGCGGCGCAATGCGCTGAAGATGTGGACCGGCTGGCCGACCTTCCCGATGGTCTTCGTCAAGGGCCAGCTGGTGGGCGGCGCCGACGACGTGGCGCGGCTCATCGGCAGCGGCGAGCTCAAGCGCCTGCTGGCCTGACCGGGCGCTGCCGGCGGCGGCCCGGCATTCCTGCGCGGCGCTATTTCACGAAACGCCAGACGGGCTGCGGGCACCCCCCGGGCCCGGGCGTATCGCTGGCGGCTGGCGCCGGATAGATTCCTTCCACGCTCTCAAAAACATGATCGTTGGAATGGAAACCACCATGAAGTCGCCCGCCAGCTCGAACCTGCTTCCCGGCGCCGTGCGCGGGATCGCCCTGTCCCTGATGGCGGCTGCCGCCGTCGGGGCGGCACACGGCCAGACCGTGAACCTGTCGCTGACCGATGTCAGTTCGCGCGCGGTGGTCGATACGCTGAACTTCTACAGCAACGCCGCCTCCACCGGCGCGGCGACGCAGACCGAAGCGAATGTCTACGTCGGCAGCTACCAGCTCAGCAACGGCGTTTGGGGCAATTGCCTGTCGCCGTTGACCAACAGCAACGCCAACACGCCCTACAGCTTCACCACCGTTTCGCTCAGCAGCTTCATCACCAGCCCCAGCGGCTATGCGGCCGTGTTCAGCGGCTACGGCAATGTCGGCCCCGGCTACACGGCGCAGAACGCGGCCACGGTGCTGACCAAGATCCAGTCCCTCTACAACTACGCCTACGCCGACAGCACCACCAGCGCGGCCAAGTCGGCGGCCTTCGCCTATGCCCTGTGGGAAATCGAGGGCGACACCGTGACGCCTTACGGCACCACCACCGGCGGCCTGCGCACCACCGACGCCAACCTGGGCCTGTACCTCGGCGGGCTGAACACCGGCAACTGGGGCACGCTGGCCTTCCAGGCCTACGACTTCAGCGTCTACCAGGCCAACCCGATCACGTCGTCGCAGTCCTTCCTCTACGTGTCGGCCATCGGCGGCCCGAAGAACACCGGCGCCAACCTGCCGGTGCCCGAGCCGGGCACGGGGCTGCTGGTGGCCGCCGGCGCGCTGGCCTGGGTGGGCTCGCGCCGCGTGGCGCACCGCGCGGCTGCGACGACCGCCGCGGCCTGAGCCTGCCGCTCACGCGCCCCGGGCGCGTGCGGCATCCGGCGCAGCCTTAAGTCACGGTGTGCCCGCGCGCCTGCCGCGCCGTGGCTCAGCGCGGCGCCACCGCGGTCGATACTGAAAGCGTCGCGGTGGAGACCACCGCCGCGCCGCCCCAGCAACGGCCAGCGAAGGACGCGTCGGATTGAATCCTCACATCGGTAGGGTGGCAGCAGGCGTGTTCGCGCTGCTGCTGGTGGCCTGCGGCGACCCGAGCGAGAAGGAACTGCTGGCCTCGGGCCGCGCCTTCCTGCAAAAGAGCGACCCGCAGGCGGCGGTGATCCAGCTGAAGAACCTGGTGCGCCGTGCGCCCGCGTCGGCCGAGGGCCGGCTCTTGCTGGGGTCGGCCCTGCTCGATACCGGCGATGCCGCCGGCGCCGTGGTCGAGCTGCAGCGGGCGCAGGAACTCGGTGCGGCCGAAGCGGCGGTGGTGCCGTCGCTGGCCCGCGCGCTGCTGGCGCAGCGCGACTACAAGCGCCTGGTCGCGCAGTACGCCGACACCGAGCTGCCCGACCCGAAGGCCACGGCCGAACTGAAAGTGGCGCTGGCGCGGGCGCAGCGGGCGCTGGGCGCTGACGAGCCGGCGCAGCGGGCCCTCGCCCGCGCCCTGCAGCTGGCGCCCACGCTCGAAGCCGCGCTGATCGTCGATGCCCAAGGGCGACTGCACGGCGGCGACGCCGACGGCGCAAGCCGGGTGATCGCCGACCTGCTGGCGCGCGACCCCGGCAGTGCCGACGGCTGGCAGCTGCAGGGCGACCTGCGGCGCGCCGCCCGGGACGGCGCCGGTGCGGTCGAGGCCTACCGCAAGGCCGTCGCGCTGCGCCCGCGCGATGCCACCTTGCACGCCTCGCTCATCAACGCCTACTTCGACGGCGGCGATGCGAAGGCGGCGGCAAAGCAGCTCGAAGCACTGAAGGCCGCGCAGCCCCAGCACCCGCTGACCGGCTACTACGAAGCCCGCTTTGCCTACGCCCGCCAGGACTACGCACAGGCCCGCGAACTGCTGGCCGAGCCGCTGCGGCTTCAGCCTGACGACGTCAACCTGCTGAACCTGGCGGCGGCCACCGAGCTGGAACTGGGCGCGCCGGCCCAGGCCGAAGCCGACCTGGGCCGGGCCCTCGCCCTGCAGCCCGACTACGCCGAGGCCCGCCGCACCTGGGCCCGCCTGCACCTGCGGGCGAATGCGCCACGGCAGGCCCTGGCGGTGCTGCAGTCGCTGCTGGACCGCCCCGGGGCCGACGCCCAGACACTGGCCCTGGCCGGCCAGGCCAGCGCCGCGGCGGGCGATGCCAAGGCCGCCGATGCCTACTTCGCGCGCGCGGCCGCGCTGGGCCCGCACGACCCGGCGGTGCGCCTGGCGTTGGCGCTGTCGCGCCTGGCCCGCGGCGACGCCGATGCCGGCCTGCGCGAGCTGCAGGCCCTCGCCGACGAGGACGGCAGCGGTGGCGTCGACCTGACGCTGGTCCGCACCCGCATCGCCCGCAACGAGCTCGATGCCGCGCTCGCGGCCACCCAGGCGCTGCAGCGCAAGCGACCCGACAGCCCGCTGCCCTGGGACTTCCGCGCCCGCGTGCAGCTGTTGCGCAAGGACCCGGCGGCCGCACGTGCCAGCTTCGAGCAGGCCGTGGCCAAGGACGCCCGCTACTTCCCCGCCATCGCCAGCCTGGCCGCGATGGACCTGCAGGAGAAGCAGCCCGCAGCGGCGCAGGCACGCCTGGAAGCCCTGCTCAAGGCCAGCCCCACGCACGAACAGGCGCTGCTGGCGATGGCCGACCTGAAGCGGCGCAGTGGCGGCACGCCGGCCGACATCGCGGTCTGGCTCGGCCGCGCCGTGCAGGCCAACCCGGCGAGCGTGCAGCCGCGGCTGGCGCTGATCGAGCTGCAGCGTTCCAGCGGCCAGGCGGCCGCGGCATTGCAGACGGCGCAGGAGGCGGTGGCGGCGCTGCCGACCCAGCCCGATCTGGCCGACCGGCTGGGGCGCCTGTACCTGGCCGCGGGCGACCTCAACCAGGCCGGCGCCACCTTCGCCCGGCTGGTGTCGCAGAACCCGGATGGCTATCTCGGCCCGCTCGGCCTGGCCGAGGTGAAGCTGGCGGCGCAGGACGTGGAGGGCGCCGAGCGCCAGGCCCGCCGTGCCCAGGAACTGGCGCCCGACGCGCTGCCCGTGCAGCGCCTGGCCATGACGCTGGCGCTGCGCGGCGGGCGTTGGCCCGAGGCGCTGGCCCTCGTCCACCGCATGCAGCAGCAGCGGCCCGACGACGCCGTGCCGTGGATCTTCGAAGGCGAGCTGCAGGCCAGCCGCCAGCAGTGGGACGCCGCCGCCGCGGCCCTGCGCAAGGCCGCGGCGCTGCCGGAGCCGGCGCAGTCGCCGGGCATGCTGTACGGCGTGCTGGTGCAGTCGGGCAAGGCTGCCGAGGCCGAACGCTTCGCCACCGCCTGGCTGCAGCAGCATCCAGGCGATCTGCTGTTCCAGCTCTACCAGGGCAACGTCGCGCTGGCCCAGGGCGACGTCGCGCGGGCGCAGGGGCACTTCGGCGCCGTTCTCAAGGCCCAGCCCGACAACGTCGTCGCGCTCAACAACCTGGCCCAATTGCTCATCGCCGCCAGGCAGCCCGGCGCCGTCGCGCTGGCCGAAAGGGCGACGCGCGCCGCGCCCGGGCAGGCCGCCCTGTTCGACACCCTGGCGCTGGCGCTGGCGGCCGAGAACCAGCCCGCGAAGGCACTGGACCTGCAGAAGCGGGTCGTGGCGCAGTCGCCGGGCTCGCCGGCATTCCGCCTCACGCTGGCCAAGATCTACCTGCAGTCGGGCGACAAGACACAGGCGCGGGTCGAGCTGGAAGGCCTGCTCAAGCCGGGCCGCGATTTCCCCGGCCGCGCCGAAGCCAGCGCGCTGATGAAGAGCCTGGGCAGCGCCTGAACACGCCGCGGCGGCGTTTCGCCACGCCGCCTCGGCCATTCGTCCGCGGCCGCGCCGGCGGCCCGCGGCAGGCGGCCAGAATCGCGGCCATGAAAGCCAGCATCCCCCTCGCCGCGGCGCTTGCGCTGTGGCTGGCCGCCGCGCCGTACGCGCGGGCGGCGGACAGCCGCCCCGGCCTTGCCGCATGCCGGCTGCCCGGCGTCGAGCACGACGCCTGGTGCGGCGTGCTGAAGCGCCCTCTCGACCCGGCGCAGCCGCAGGGCCGGCAGATCGACATCCACTACGCGCTGCTGCCGGCGCTGGCGCGCAACCGCAAGCCCGACCCGGTGTTCTTCTTCGCCGGCGGCCCGGGGCAAAGCGCCATCGAGCTGGCGGGGCCGATCAGCCGCATGCTGGCGCGGCTGTCGAACCGGCGCGACATCGTGCTCATCGACCAGCGCGGCACCGGCCGCAGCGCGCCGCTGCGCTGCGAAGAAGACGCGCCGACGGCGCCGCTGGCGCAGACCGCCGACCCGGCGCTGCAGGTGGCGCGCATGCAGGCCTGCCGCCGCCGGCTGGAAGTGCTGCCGCAGGGTGCGCAAGGCGGCCTGGCCCACTACGCCACCTGGGTGGCGATGCAGGACGCCGACGCCGTGCGCGCCGCGCTGGGCGTGGCGCAGGTGGACCTGGTGGGCGGCTCCTACGGCACGCGGGCGGCGCTGGAATACCTGCGCCAGTTTCCGCAGGCCGTGCGGCGGACCGTCATCGACGGCGTGGCGCCGCCCGACATGGTGCTGCCGGCGTCCTTCTCCACCGACAACCAGGCGGCGCTGGATGCCGAGATCGCCGCCTGCGAGGGCGAGCCCGCCTGCCGCGCCCGCCACCCCACGCTGCGCGCGGACTGGCAGGTGCTGCTGGCCGGGCTGCCGCGCAGCGTGCAGGTGCAGCACCCGGTGACCGGCGCCGTCGAACGCATCACCGTCACGCGCGACATGCTGCTGGGCCTGGTCCGCGCGCCGCTGTACGTGCCGGCACTGACCTCGGCGCTGCCTGAGGCCCTCGCCGCGGCGGCGCAGGGGCGCTTCGAGCCGCTGCTGGGGCTGGCCAGCGCCACCTCGGGCAACAGCCCGGGCAAGATCTTCGAGGGCATGCATTTCTCGGTCGTCTGCGCCGAGGACCTGCCGCGCCTGGCGCAGGCCACCGACCGCCCCGGCGCCGACTTCGGCGACACCTTTGCCGCACAGTACCGCCAGATCTGTGCCGACTGGCCGCGCACCGAGGTGCCGCCGGCCTTCTACAGGCTGCCGCAGGCGGCGTCGGCCGTGCTGCTGCTGTCCGGTGGCGCCGACCCCGTGACGCCGCCGCGCCACGCCGCGCGGGTGGCGCTGGCGCTGGGGCCGAAGGCGCGCCATGTCGTGGTGCCGCAGGCCGGGCACGGCGTGATGGCGCTGGGCTGCATGCGCGACGTGCTGTTCCGCTTCATCGACGCCGCCAGCGACGACGAGGCCTTGAAGGTCGGGGCCGACTGCGCCGGCAGGATGCCGCGCCCCGGCGCCTTCGTGCCGGTGACGGCGCCCGCGGTGGAGGCCGTCAAATGATCGAGGTGCATGAACTGCGCAAGCAATTCACGCAGGGCCGCGGCCGCAAGGCCCGCACCGTGGCCGCCGTGCAGGGCGTGAGCTTCACGGCCGCCGACGGCCGCATCACCGGCCTGCTGGGCCCCAACGGCGCCGGCAAGACGACGACCCTGCGCATCGCCGCCGCGCTCATCGAGCCCGACGGCGGCAGCGTCAAGGTGGACGGCATCGAGGTCGCGCGCCAGCCCATGCAGGCGCTCGCGCGCATGGGCGTGCTCAGCGACGCCCGCGGCCTTTACCCGCGGTTGACGGCACGCGAGAACATCGTCTACTACGGCCGCCTGCACGGGCTGACGCCAGCCGCCGCAGCGGCCCGTGCGCTGGTGCTGGCGCGGACGCTGGAGATGGAGCCGCTGCTGGACCGCCGCACCGAAGGCTTCAGCCAGGGCGAGCGCATGAAGACGGCGCTGGCGCGCGCGCTGGTGCACGACCCGCCCAACATCGTGCTCGACGAACCCACCAACGGCCTGGACGTGCTGGCCACGCGCAGCCTGCGCCAGACGCTGCGGCGACTGCGCGACGACGAGGGCAAGTGCATCGTCTTCTCCAGCCACATCATGCAGGAGGTCGAGCGCCTGTGCGACCACGTCGTCGTCGTCTCGCACGGCCGCACTGTGGCCGCCGGAACGCTGGCCGAACTGTCCGCGCAGAGCGGGCAGACGGACTTCGAGGAGACCTTCGTGCAACTCGCCTTCAGCGCCGACGAGCGGCAGGCCGGGGCGCAGCCATGAACGCTGCCGCCTGGACGGTCTACCTGAAGGAGCTGCGCGACGCGCTGCGCGACCGCCGCACGCTGATGATGGTGCTGCTGAGCTCGGTGGCCATCGGCCCGCTGGTGCTGCTGCTGGTGTCGACGCTGGTGGCCGGCATCGAGAAGCGGGCCGAGGCGCGCACCGTCGTCGTCCTGGGCATCGCGCAGGCGCCGACGCTGCGCAACTACCTCGAGCGCCAGACCTACACCGTGCAGGAGGCGCCGGCCGACTACGAACAGCAGCTCAGGGACAGCAAGCTCGCCGACCCGGTGCTGGTGGTGCCGGCCGGCTTCGAGGCCGACCTGCTGGCCGGCAAGGCGCCGCTGGTGGAGCTGGTGTCCAGCAGCGCCAACCAGCGTGCCCAGGGCGGCAGCGGCGCCGTCCTGCGCCTGCTGCGCGGCTTCAACCAAGAACAGGCCATGCTGCGGCTGGCGATGCGCGGCGTGGCGCCGGCGGCGCTGGAGGCCATGCGCGTGGAAGAGCGCGACCTGGCCGACCCGGCGACCCGCGCCGCCCAGCTGGCCACCATGGTGCCCTACTTCGTGCTGATGGCCGTGCTCTACGGCTGCATGAACGCGGCGCTGGACACCACGGCCGGCGAGCGCGAGCGCGGCTCGCTGGAGCCGCTGCTGATGAACCCCGCCTCGCGCTGGGCGCTGGTATTGGGCAAGTGGGGTGCGGTGGCCAGCGTGGGCATGCTGATCGCAGTGCTGTCGTGCCTGAGCTTCCTGCCCGGGCAGTGGCTGCTGCGCAGCGAGGCACTGTCGGCGATGTTCCGCTTCGGCATCGGCGAGGCGCTGGCCTTCGTCGCCCTGCTGCTGCCGCTGGCCGGCGCACTGGCGGCGCTGCTGATGGCCATCGCCATCCGCTGCAAGACCTTCAAGGAAGCGCAGGCGAATGCCACGCTGGTGATCCTTGGCGTGTCGCTGCTGCCACTGGTCAGCCTCTTCAACCAGGAAGGCACGGCGCCCTGGCACCTGTGGCTGCCGGCCCTGGCGCAGTCCACGCTGATGGGTCGCGTCATCAAGGGCGAGTTGCTGTCGGTGGCCGACGTGCTGCCCGGCGTGGCCACCTGCGCACTGCTGATGGCGCTGGCACTGGCCTATGTGGTGCGCACGCTGCGCAGCGCGGCCTTGAAGTGAAGGCTGTGGCGCCTGAGCCCCGGCGCGTGCGTGCGCCAGGGCCTTCCGCAGTGATTCGCTCTTGGGCCGGCCTCAGTTCAGCCGCGCGCTGAGCGCACGTTGAACCTCGCGCTGCCACGGCAGCGTGCGCACCAGTTCATTGAGGAAGCGCGCCGACTGCTGCGCCGTGAGCACCTCGCCTTCCCCACCCACCAGCCGCACGTTGGTCACCAGCGACATCGGGTCGGCCATGGCGACGACACCGCGCGCGATCTGCACCCAGTCCCAGGCCATGCCTGCGTCGCCCTCGTCGCCGGTGGCGGCCCACACCGTCTGCCCCGCCAAGGGGCCCGGGGCATCGAAGCCCGGCGCAATGCGCGTTCCCAGGTGGTGAAACCGTACTCGGGTCGGGCCGCCGGCCTGCCACAATAGGGGGGGCCACGCGCGCAGCGACCAGGCGGTGGCAGGGGGTACAACAACGGCAGAGATCGTGGAAGCTGGGTTCTGCATGGCGCTATCTTTGGCCATGCAGGCTGCACATGAAAGCTGTAAACCCTGTCAGGGCCCGCAGGGGACAATCGTTGCGGGCAAGCGAGGAGAGCGATGCTCCCTGGTGGATATTCGTCAGTGCTGAAGGCGCGCAATCGCGATGAGTTCCGCGAAGAGGTCGTGCGCTTTACCCAACGTCTGGGCTTCGAGACCGTGTCGGCCATCACGGTGATCGACCGCGGCCTGGGCAAGAGCGACTTCATCAACATCGACAACACGCCGGTCGAGTTCACCCAGACCTACTGCGACCCCATGCTGCAGCGTCGCGACCCCGTGATGCAGCATTGCAAGCGCCAGAGCGTGCCGATCATCTGGGATCAGGGCACCTACGTGGAAAGCGGCGTGGGCGAGCTCTGGGAGCATCAAGCCATGTTCGGTTACCGCACGGGCATCGCCATGGCGTTGCACCTGCCCGATGGCAAGCACTTTCAGTTCGGCGTGGACCGCGACCAGCCCTTGCCCGACGATGTCGAGGAATTGCAGCGCCTTGTGGCCGATCTGCAGCTCTTCGCGGTGCACGCGCAGGACTCTGCGATGCGGCTGCTGTTGCCGCTGGCGCAACAGCCCGAACGTCCTTCGCTGACACCGCGTGAGCTGGAAGCCCTGCGCTGGACCATGGAGGGCAAGACGGCCTGGGAAGTGGGTGCGCTGTTGGGCATCAGTGAACGCACGGTCGTCTTTCACGTCAACAACGCCATGCACAAGCTGGGCTGCATCAACAAGCAGCAAGCGGTGCTCAAGGCCTTGCGGCTGGGCCTGATCGATTGATCTCTGTCCCCCTGTAAGAGCTGACAGTACGCGTGAGCGGTGCGGCCTGATCCAATCCATTCAACCGTGCAATCCTGCACGTTTTGATTCGATGGAGTGGGTCATGCAATCCGAGCGTCAAGGTGCAAAAGTCATCGCGGTGGTCTGTGACAAGGCTGTTCCCTCTTCCCCCGTCGCGCTTTCCCCGGAGCTTCTCAAGCTTGTGTCGGGTGGCTCCCCGAAGGGTGGCTGGATCGAGCCCGAGGCTGTTGTCGCGGCTGTGGCTTCCTCGCCCAAGGGTGGTTGGTGATCTGCCCTTAGGCGTACCCGCGCCCCGCTGCACGTCCCTCCGGCGGCGAGGCGCTTGCGGGCCGGCTCCTGCGGCCCGCACTTTTTTTCATGGCCGTCGCGCGCCCGCTGTTCCGGCCTGAGGCCGTGGATGCCCAGCGCCAGCAATGGCTGGGCGGGGTGCAGCTCGTGCGGCCCGCTTCACTGGGCTGGATGACCGCGGCTGCGCTGGCCGCGGCGGTTGCCGTGGCGAGCTACCTCGCGCTGGCGCAATACACCCGCAAGGCCACGGTGGCGGGCGTGCTGGTGCCGGACCGGGGCCTCATCAGGCTCGTGCCTGCCGCCACCGGCACGGTGGTCGAGCGCCGC
>CAIWPS010000455.1 GCA_903914615.1 uncultured beta proteobacterium
CGGCCACGCCGCCGGCACGCCGTTCCGGCAGGCTGCACGCCGCCAGCGGTGCCACGCAGGCGGCGACCGTGCCGAGGGCACCGCCCAGCCAGCGGCGGCGGTCGGGGTTGGCGGGGGGGCTGGCATGCGCGCGGTCCATCGGAGGGATATCGGCCTTCCGGCGCGCGCCCTTGAACGCCACGCCAGCGGCCGGTCAGAGCTTCTCGGTCTCGCCGGCGCGCGGCTGCCACTTCATCAGCTTCTTCTCGACCCGGCCCACCGCGCCGTCGATGACGAGGGCGAAGGCCGTCAGCACCACGATGCCGGCCATCACGGTGTTGATGTCGAAGCTGCCCTCGGCCTGCAGGATGAGGTAGCCCACGCCCTGGCTGCTGCCCAGGTACTCGCCGACCACGGCGCCGACGAAGGCCAGGCCGACGCTGGTGTGCAGGCTGGAGAAGACCCAGCTGGTGGCGCTGGGCAGGTAGACGTGGCGCAGCAGCTGGCGCGGGCTGGCGCCGAGCATGCGGGCATTGGCCAGCACCACCGGGCTCACCTCCTTCACGCCCTGGTAGACGTTGAAGAAGACGATGAAGAACACCAGCGTCACGCCCAGGGCGACCTTGCTGCCGATGCCCAGGCCGAACCAGACCGCGAAGATCGGCGCCAGGATGATGCGCGGCATCGAGTTCAGCGCCTTCACGTAGGGCTCCAGGATGGCGCTGGCCATCGGTGCCAGCGCCAGCCACAGCCCGCCGGCCAGGCCCAGCGTGGCGCCGAAGGCGAAGGCCAGCAGCGTCTCGAGCAGCGTCACGGCGAGGTGGCGGTAGATGTCGGCGTCGCTGACGAACCAGGCCCAGACCCGGGCCAGCACCTTCAGCGGCTCGCCGAAGAAGAAGGCGGCCTGGCGGTCGTTGTCGAACATGAAGTTCGGCAGCAGGCCGGGCGCGGTCATCAGGTACCAGAAGGCGAACAGCGCCAGCAGCAAGGCCAGCTGCCACAGGCGCAGGTTGCCGGGGCGGGGCTTGATGAAGGACCACATCGCCTCAGGCCGCCTTCGGTGCCAGTTGCTGGGCGTAGCCCTTCTGCACTTCCTCGCGCAGCACGGCCCAGATGGTGGCATGCAGTTCGACGAAGCGCGGGCTGACCTTGATCTCGGCGACGTCGCGCGGGCGCGCCAGGTCGATGCTGAATTCGCCTATCGGGTGGCTGCCCGGGCCGGCGCTGAGGACCACCACGCGGTCGCTCATCGCGATGGCCTCATCGAGGTCGTGGGTGATGAAGAGCACCGCCTTGCGCTTGCGCTGCCAGAGTTCCAGCACCTCGTTTTCCATCAGCTGCCGCGTCTGGATGTCCAGCGCCGAGAAGGGCTCGTCCATGAGGATGATGTCGGGGTCCAGCGCCAGCGTCTGGGCCAGCGACACGCGCTTCCTCATGCCGCCGGAGAGCTGGTGCGGGTAGCGGTCGCCGAAGGCGCCGAGGCCGACGCGGCGCAGCCAGTCCTCGGCCACGCCGCGGGCGTCGGGGCGGGCGCGGAATTCCAGGCCGGCCATGACGTTGCCCAAGGCCGTGCGCCAGGGCATCAGGCTCTCGGCCTGGAACATGTAGCCGGCGCGCGCGTTCAGGCCCGTGAGCACCTCACCGAAGACGCTGACGCTGCCGCGGCTGGGTGCCAGCAGGCCGGCGGCGACGTTGAGCAGCGTGCTCTTGCCGCAGCCCGTGGGGCCGACGACGGAGACGAACTCGCCGGCGCCCACCGCCAGCGAGACGTCGCGCACCGCGGTGTAGCGCTGGCCGGGCGCGTCCTTGCTGACGAAGGTGCAGGCGATGTCCTGCAGCGCGAGGGCGGGTGCGCTCATCGTGCCGGTGCGCCCGCGCGGGCGACGGACTTGCGCGAGCCGCCCTGCGTCAGCGCCCCCACGGCCCACAGCGCGGCGACCAGCGCCAGTGCCGCGGCAGCCAGTTCACCCGCGGCCAGTTGGTGGGCATGCCACAGCAGCAGCGAGGTGCCGGCCAGCACCGCCGCGAAGAGCAGCGCGGCCAGCACCGCCTGCGCCCGGCCCAGCGGCGGGTCGTAGCGCTGCACCCGTGCCAGTTCGAAGGCCGGCTTGGGCCGGCGCTGCGCCACGTCGGCCGGCCGCCACCCGGGCGGCCGCAGCCACAGGCGCACCCGGTCGGCCCAGGACGTGGCGTGCCAGCTGTCGGCGAGCAGTTCGCGATAGACCTGCAGGTTGGCCGCCACGGGGTCGAAGCTGCGCAGCGGCGAGCGCGTTCCGTAGACGCAGGGTTCGGCAGCGTCTTCCTCGACGAAACTGCCGAACAGCCGGTCCCAGACGATGAGGATGCCGCCGTAGTTGCGGTCGACGTAGCGGTCGTTGACGGCATGGTGGGCGCGGTGGTTGCTGGGGCTGCAGAACCAGCGGTCGAACCAGCCCAGCCTGCCGACCTGCTGGGTGTGGACCCAGAACTGGTAGAGCAGGTCGACCAGTGCCACGGTGGCGAAGACCCGCGGCGGCACGCCCAGCACGGCCAGCGGCAGGTAGAACAGCCAGCCCAGCAGGAAGCCGCTGCTGGTCTGGCGCAGCGCGGTGCTGAGGTTGTAGTCCTCGCTCTGGTGGTGCACCGCATGCGCCGCCCACAGCAGGGCCACGCGGTGGCCGCCGCGGTGCAGCCAGTAGTAGCAGAAGTCATAGCCCAGCAGCGCGGCGAGCCACACCCACCATGCGTCGGCAGGCAGCTGCACGAGGGCCAGCCGCTCGAAGGCCAGCGCGTACAGGCCGATGGTGAAGAGCTTGCCGAACAGCCCCGCCACCTGGCTCATCACGCCCAGGCCGATGCTGGCCAGGGCGTCGTTCAGCCGGTAGGTGTTGCGGCCGCGGGCCAGGCCGACCACGAACTCCAGCGCGATCAGCGCCAGGAAGACCGGCGTGGCCAGGACGATGACTTGCGGCCCCGTCAACATCGCTTCAGCCCTGCGGGTACTTCGCGTTGGCCTTCTTCACGTAGGCGTTGGTCCACACCGCGCCCAGGTCCAGCGTCGCCCTGGCGATCTCGGGGTCGATGCTGGCCAGGGCGCGGAAAGCAGTGTCGGCGCCCTTCTCGGGAAAGCTGCCGTCGGGCGAGAGCGCGCCCTTGGCGGCCAGGAAGGCGTCGATGTAGACCGCGCGGTCGCCCAGCAGGTAGCCCTCGGGCACGGCCTTGATGATGTCGCCGGGGCCGGCGGCCTGGATCCACTTGTCGGCGCGCACGATGGCATTGGCCAGCGCCTGCACGGTGGCCGGGTGCTTGTCGATGAAGGCCTGCGGCGCGTACAGGCAACCCGCCGGCATGGGGCCGCCGAAGACCTTGTCGGCCTCGGCCAGCATGCGCGTGTCCGACAGCACCTTCAGGTCGCCACTGCGCTGCAGCATCGTCACCACGGGGTCGAGGTTGGACAGCGCGTCGATCTGCCCGGCGCGCATCGCCGCCACCGCGCCCTGCCCCGCGCCGACGCCGATGATGCTGACGTCGCTGGGCTTCAGGCCCGCCTTGGCGAGGAAGAAGTTGACCATCACGTTGGTCGACGAACCCGGCGCGGTGACGCCGATCTTCCTGCCCTTGAGGTCGGCGGCCGTCTTGTACCCGGCCATCGTCTTCGGGTTGAGGCCCAGCACGATCTGCGGCGCGCGGCCCTGCAGCACGAAGGCGCGCAGGCGCTGGCCCTTGGCCTGCATGTTGATGGTGTGCTCGAAGGCGCCGCTGACGACGTCGGCACTGCCGCCGACCACCGCGCGCAGCGCCTGCGCGCCACCGGCGAAGTCGACGATGGTCACGTCCAGGCCCTCGGCCTTGAAGTAGCCGCGCTGCTCGGCGATGGTCAGCGGCAGGTAGTACAGCAGGTTCTTGCCGCCGACGGCGATGCTGAGCCTGGGCTGTTCCGGCGCCTGCGCGCGCAGGGCCGGCGGCGCGGCGAGCAGCGCGGCGCCTGCGGCTTGCAGGACATGGCGTCTTTGCATGGGGTGGGGTCTCCTGGTGCGGGCCGGGCACTGTAGCGTGAGCGGCACGCCCGCGACCCGAGGTGTTGCCCGCGGCCCGCATAGACTGGCCGCTGTTCAAACGGGGCCGGGGCTGTGGGGCATGGCATCGCCTGACGTGATCGTCGTCGGCCTGGGGGCGGTGGGCAGCGCCGTGGCCCACCACCTGGCGCGCCGCGGCACCCAGGTGCTGGGGCTGGACCGCTGGCCACCGCCGCACGAGCACGGCTCCAGCCACGGCCGCACGCGCATCACGCGGCTGGCGGTGGGCGAAGGCGCCGACTACGTGCCGCTGGTGCAGCGCTCGCACCGGCTGTGGCAGGAACTTCAGGCCGAGGGCCATGCCGGCCTGTACCGCCGCACCGGCGGGCTCGTCATCGCCTCGGCGGCGGCCGATGCCGGCGCCTTCCACGGCCAGCCGGGCTTCTTCGCGCGCACCGTGGCCCTGGCGCGGCAGTTCGGCATCGCCCACGAAGTGCTGGACGCCGCGGCGCTGCGGCAGCGCCACCCGCAGTTCCTGCTGCGCGACGACGAACAGGCCTACTTCGAGCCCGAGGCCGGCGTGCTCGCACCCGAGCGCTGCGTGGCCGCGCAGCTGGCGCAGGCCCGTCGCCACGGCGCGGAGCTGAGCCTGGGCGAGCAGGTGCTGTCGGTCACGGCGGGTGCCGGCGGCGTGACCCTGAAGACCGACCGCGGCACGCGCCAGGCGGCGCGGGTGGTGCTGACGGCCGGGGCCTGGAACCCGGCGCTGGCCGGCGCACCCTTTGCGCCGCGGCTGGCCGTGCAGCGCCAGGTGCTGCACTGGTTCCGCGCCGCGGCGCCCGCGCCCTGGGCGGCCAGCCCGGTGTTCATCTGGCTGCACGGGCCGGCGGCGGAAGACGCGATGTACGGCTTTCCGCTCGGCGACGGCATCGACGGCGTGAAGGTCGCGACCGAGCAGATGCGCGTGGCCTGCGACCCCGACGCCGTCGAGCGATCGGTGGCGGACGACGAGGCCGGCGCGATGTTCGCCACCCACATCCGCGGCCGCCTGGCCGGCGTCGGGCCGCAGGCGGTGGCCGCGGCGACCTGCCTGTACACCAGCACCGCCGACGGCCGCTTCATCGTCGACCGCCACCCCGCGATGCCTGCGGTGACCGTGGTCTCGGCCTGCTCGGGCCACGGCTTCAAGCATTCGGCGGCGCTGGGCGAGGCGGTGGCGCAGCAGCTGCTGGGCCAGGCGCCGCAGGTTACGCTGGCGCCCTTCGCGCTGCCTGGAACCAGCCCATGAACCGCACCCTTCTCGTCACCGGCGGCAGCCGCGGCATCGGCGCCGCCACCGCCCTGCGCGCCGCCGCGCGCGGCTGGGACGTCGCCGTCAACTACACCCGCGACGCCGCCGCCGCCGAGGCCGTGGCCGCCGGCGTGCGCGCGCAGGGCCGGCGCGCGCTGGTGCTGCAGGCCGACGTCGCCGACGAGGCGCAGGTGCTGGCGATGTTCGCCGCCCTCGACGCCGGCCTGGGGCCGCTGACCGGGCTGGTCAACAACGCCGGCATCGTCGACGTCGCGGCGCGCATCGACGGTGGCAGCGTCGCACGCTGGCAGCGCATGTTCGCGGTCAACGTCATCGGCTCGATGCTGTGCGCGCGCGAGGCGGTGCGGCGCATGAGCACGCGCCACGGCGGGGCCGGCGGGGGCATCGTGAACCTGTCCTCGGCCGCGGCGCGCATCGGTGCCGCCGGCCAGTACGTGGACTACGCCGCGGCCAAGGGCGCCATCGACGTCTTCACGCTCGGCCTGGCGCGCGAGGTGGCCACCGAGGGCATCCGCGTGAACGCCGTGCGCCCGGGCATCATCGAGACCGACATCCACGCCAGCGGCGGCGAACCCGACCGCGCCGCGCGCCTGGCGCCGCTGGTGCCGATGCAGCGCGCCGGCAGCGCCGATGAAGTGGCGGCGGCCATCGTCTGGCTGCTTTCGGACGAGTCCGCCTACACGACGGCTTCGGTGCTCGACGTCACTGGCGGCCGCTGAAGCTCAGCGCGGCGCGTCGGCCCGCTGCACCACCAGCGCCGCCAGGCCCAGCAGGCGCTGCAGCCGGTCCGACGCGTCCAGCGCCTCGGCGCGCGTCGCCCAGGGGCCCGCCTGGACGCGGAACCACGAAGCCTCGTCGAACACCGCCACGCCGGGCAGCGCCGCGTCGGGCTGCGCCAGCACGCGCTGCTGCAGCTGCGCCGCGCCGGCGCGGGTGCGGAAGGCGCCCAGCTGCAGCCACCAGCCCGCCGTGACAGTGACGGGCGGACCGGCGTCGCCGGGCACGCCGTCGTCGGGCGCCATGGCCGGTGCCGGCCCCGGCGCGACGCCGGGGCCGTAGCTGCCGGCGCGGATCTCGGCCTGCGTGATGCGCTGCACCTGCACCGGCGCCACGCCGGACAGCACGCCCAGCTTGAGCGCCGCCGCGTAGCTGAGGTCGATGATGCGGCCGCTGGCGAAGGGACCGCGGTCGTTGATGCGCACGATGACCTCGCGCCCGTTGGCCGGGTTGCGCACGCGGGCGTAGCTGGGGATGGGCAGGGTGCGGTGCGCCGCCGTCATCGCGTACATGTCGTAGGGCTCGCCGCTGGCCGTGGGCAGGCCGTGGAACCTGGCGCCGTACCACGACGCGCCGCCGCTCTCGGCATACGCCAGGTCGGCAGTCATCGGCACGTAGCGCTGGCCGCCGTAGTCGTAGGGCTTGTTGGGGCCGCCCGTGCGCATCGGCTCGATGCGGGGCTGGGCGTCGGGCAGCCGTTCCAGGCCGGGCGGCGGGTGCGGCCCCGGGCCGTCGCGCAGTGGCGCGCGACTGGCGCAGCCCCCCAGCAGCCCGCCCGCCA
>CAIWPS010000456.1 GCA_903914615.1 uncultured beta proteobacterium
CCGGGCTCGCCCTTGACGAGCAGGGGCCGCTGCAACGTCACGGCGGCGTTCACGGCCAGCATCAGGTCCGGGGTGGCGACGTACTGCTCTGAGCCTTGAAACTTCATCGGGGTTGCTCTGGGATGGGTGCGGATCAGTATAAGGGGGCCCCCTATAATCGAGGGCGAACTACCGCCCCCACGATGACCCACGCGAAACCCCTCCTGCTGGCCCTTGCGGCCGCCTTTCTCACCGCCCTGGGCGCCACCCCGGCGCAGGCCCAGGACGCCGCCGCCGGCAAGAAGAAGGCGTCGATGTGCATCGGCTGCCATGGCATCCCCGGCTACCAGGCCAGCTTCCCCGAGATCTACAAGGTGCCGATGATCTCGGGCCAGAACGCCAAGTACATCGTCAATGCCCTGAACGCGTACAAGAAGGGCGAGCGCAAGCACCCGACGATGCGCGGTATCGCCGGCTCGCTCACCGACACCGACATGGCCGACCTCGCGGCCTTCTACCAGCAGTACGGCATGTCTTCGATCAAGCCGGTGGCCGACACGCCGGCCGCGCCGCCCTCGCCCGAGGTCGCCGCGCTGATCGCCAAGGGCGCCTGCAATTCCTGCCACGGCCCCAACTTCAGCAAGCCCATCGACCCTGGCTACCCCAAGCTGGCCGGCCAGCACCCCGACTACCTGTATGCCGCCCTGCGCGCCTATGGCACCGAGGGCAACCCCAACGTCGGCCGCGCCAACGCCATCATGGGCGGGCAGGTGAAGCAGTTCAAGCGCGAGGAACTCAAGGCCATCGCGCAGTACCTCGGTTCGCTGCCCGGCGAGATCCACACCGAGCCCGCGCCACACTTCCGCTGACGCGGCGCGTCAGGCGGCCTGCCGCCGCGGCGGCCGCAGCAGCCCGGTGGCCAGCGCCGTGCCGAGCAGGATGACGGCGCAGCCCGCCAGCATGCCGGCCGTCGGCACCTCGCCCAGGAACAGCCAGCCCCAGATGAGCGCGAAGCCGGGCACCAGGAAGGTTACCGCCGTGGCATTCGCCGCGCCGGCGTTGGCGATGAGGCGGAAGTACAGCACGTAGGCCAGCCCCGTGCACAGCAGCGACAGCGCCGCGGCGCTGAGCCAGGCCGTGGTGCCGGGCGCCACCTGCGGCCAGTTCAGCCCGGCCGGCACGAGCAGCGCCACCGCGGCGGCGAGCTGGCTGCCGGCCGCCAGCGCCAGCGGCGGCACGCCGGTGAGAAAGCGCCGCGCGTAGTTCGCCGCAAGGCCGTACAGCACGGCGGCCGCGATGCAGGCCGCGATGCCCAGCGCCGGGCTGATGCCCAGGGCGCCGGCCTTGACGTCGGCCTTGCCCCAGGCCAGCGCGACCACGCCGCCGATGCCGATGGCCAGGCCGAGCAGGCGCGTTCCGCCCAGGCGGTCACCCAGCCAGACCCAGGCCACCAGCGCGCCCCAGATCGGCACCGTGGCGTTGAAGACCGACATCAGCGCGGTCGTCAGCGCCAGCGACGCGGTGGTGAAGAGCAGGAAGGGCAGCGCCGAGTTGATGAGCCCGACCACCGCGATGGCGCGCCAGTGGCGCCGCAGCGCCGGCAGCTCGCCGCGCCACCACAGCAGCGGCAGCAGCATCAGGCTGGCACCCAGCACGCGCACGAAGACGAGCGCGAAGGGACCGAACGCCGCTGCCCCCATGCGCATGAAGAGGAAGGACCCGCCCCACAGCGCGCCGAGCAGTGCCAGTTCGGCGCGGTCGCGCGGGCTCACGGGTGCTCCCTGAGGCCTGCGGCCGGTCCCGCGAGGCGGGCATGAGCCCTCGGCAGCGCCTGCGGGCTCATGCCGCGCCCGCAGGCAGGGCGCCTTCCAGCTGCAGCAGCGCCGCCTTGCGCGGCAGGCCGCCGGCATAGCCGGTGAGCGAGCCATCGCGCCCGACGACGCGGTGGCAGGGCACGACGATGCTGATCGGGTTGCGCCCGATGGCCGCACCGACGGCGCGCGCGGCCGCGGGCCGGCCGACCTGGCGCGCGATCTCGCCGTAGCTGCTGAGCCTGCCCATCGCGATGCCGCGCAAGGCCTGCCACACGCGCAGCTGGAAGGCCGTGCCCTGCGGGTCCAGCGCGATGCCGAACTCGCGCCGCGTGCCGGCGAAGTATTCGCCGAACTCGCGCGCCGCCTGCGCCAGGTGCGGGTGCCCGGGGTCGCTCGGTGCATCGACCCCGTCGCTGCGGTGGGCCTGGCCGTCGAACCAGGCGAGCGCCAGGCCCTGCGCGGTGGCGGCCAGGGTCAGCGGGCCGAGCGGGGTCGCGATGCGCGACTGGGCGGCGAAGGAAGGGTTCTTCATGGTGTCGTCTCCAGGTGGTGCCACAGCCGCATCACGGCATAGGCGCGCCAGGGCCGCCAGGGTTCGGCCAGCGCCTGCACTTGCTTCGGGTCGCGCGTGCCCAGCGCGTTCATCAGGCCGATGTCGCTGGCCGGCCAGGCATCGGGCCAGGCCAGTGCGCGCATGGCGATGAGCTGCGCCGTCCAGTCGCCGATGCCGGGCAGCGCGCGCAGGGCCTCCATCGTCGCTTCGATGGCAGCGCCCCGGTGCAGCGTGATCGCGCCCGCGGCCACGGCCTGCGCCAGGGCCTGCAATGCCTTCACGCGCTGGCGCACGATGCCCAGCTTGCCGAGGGTCTCGGGGTCGGCGGCGGCCAGCGTGGCGGCATCGGGGAAGACATGCATGAGTGCCGGGAAGGGCGTGGCCACCGCGCGGCCGTAACGGTCCACCAGCCGCTGCACGAGCGTGCGCGCGGCCTTCACCGTGACCTGCTGGCCCAGCACGATGCGCACCGCGGTCTCGAAACCGTCCATGCCCCCGGGCAGGCGCGTGCCGGCGCGCAGCGGCACCGGCAGTCGGGCCAGCACGGGGTCGATGCGCGCCGGGTCGGCGTCCAGGTCCAGGGTCTGGCGCACGCGCTGCAGCAGCGCGCCCAGGGCCGGCGCCAGGTTGGCCGAGGTGCGCACGTGCACCTCGTGGTGCTCGGGCACGAAGCGGCATTCGAGCCAGCCGTCGATGGCTTCGCCGCGCAGCGACCAGGCCACGGTGCGGCGCAGCGCCAGGGCTTCCACCTGCTCGACCCCGCGCAGCTCGCGCCGCGCATGAAAGCCCAGCATGGCCTCGACATCGTAGGGCGGCCGGTAGGCCAGCCGCAGCGGCGCCTCCGGGCGCGGCGCGCTGCGTTCGCGGCGCAGCTGGCTGGGGTTCAGGCGGTAGCGCTCGGCGAAGGCGGCATGGAAGCGACGCAGGCTGCCATGGCCGCTGGCCAGCGCCACCTCGGTCACCGGCATCCCGGTGTCGGTCAAGAGCTGCTTGGCCAGCAGCAGGCGCTGCGTGCTCAGGTAGTCGTGCGGCGCCACGCCATGCGCGGCCTGGAAGATGCGGCGCAGGTGGCGGTCGGTGACGCCCAGGCGCGCCGCCAGCGCCGGCAGGCTGGTGGCCTCGCCGCTGTGCACCGCGTGCTCGACCATGCGCGCGGCGGTGTCGGCCAGGGTGCGCGACGAGTCCATCGCCGACAGCCCCGGGGCGATCTCGGGCCGGCACTTCAGGCAGGGCCGGAAGGCGGCGGCCTCGGCCTGCGCGCGGGTGTCGAAGAAGCGGCAGTTCTCGCGCTTGGGCGTGCGCACGCGGCACACCGGGCGGCAGTACACGCCGGTGCTGGTGACGCCGACGAAGAGCCGGCCATCGAAGCGCGCATCGCGCGCCTTCAGGGCGAGGTAGGCGGCGTCGGCGTCGAGGTCCATGCGGCCATGATAGGCCGCACGTGGCGCGCGACTCGCCGTTTTCGGACCTGTTCCTGGGCCTCCGCGCGCGCCCTCAGCGCGGGCCTTTCCGGGCCCGCGCGATGGCGGCGGTGGCGGCCAGTTCGGCGCTCAGCGCCGCGTCCAGCGGCGCCAGGCACAGGCCGGCGTGCTCGTAGCGCAGGTTCTCGTACAGCTCGCCGGCGGCGGGCGCGCCGGCCAGCAGGGCATGCAACTGCGGTTCGGGCTCGGCAGCGGCCAGCAACTCGCTGACCTGGCGCGCGACCTTGCGGTATTGCGCCGCGCTGGCGGAACGGGGTTCCTGGTCCAGCCGCTGCAGCAATCCGCTCATCGCCGCCAGCAGGTGCAGGCGGGCGGGAAGGGCTGGGCGAAGATCGGTTTTCATCCTCCGCACATGCGGCCGCCAGTGGCGACTTCAAGCCCGGCGCGCGCCGGGCCTCAACCACCCAGCAGTTCGCCGATGGGCTTGAGGTCGTCGACGCGGTCGCACACGGCCTTGACCGCCATCAGCAGCGGCGCGCCCAGCAGCAGGCCCCAGACACCCCACAGCCAGCCCCAGGCCAGCACGCCGACGAAGACACGAGCGGGTTCATCCGGCTGGCGCGGCCCGTCAGCCAGGGTGTGACGAGGTTGCCCGAAACGGCATGGATGGCCAGCGAGACGCCGCCTATCAGCAGCGCCATGCCCGGCGTGCCGAACTGCAGCAGCGCCACCAGCGCCAGGGCGGCGCTGGTGAGCAGGGCGCCGATGTAGGGCACCAGGTTCAGCAGGGCCGCGGCCACGCCCCAGACGATGGCGCGGTCCAGGCCCAGCCACAGGCAGGCGGCGCCGGTGGCCAGGCCGACCAGCAGGCTGGTCTGCAGCTGCACGACGAGGTAGCGCCTGATCTGCACCGTGATCTCGTCCAGGGCCTGCACCGTGAGCCTCTTCTGGCTGAAGCGGGGCCCGGCGATGTGGGCCATCTTGCGCCTGAAGCTGTCGCCCGAGACGAGCAGGAAATAGGTGATGAAGCCCACCACCAGGGCCTGCCCGACGGCGCCTGCCAGCCCCAGCGTGCCGCTCCACAGGTAGTCCTTGACGTTGAAGTGCGTGGGCTCGATCTGCACCCGCGTCACGCCCTTGCCGGCGATGGTTGCGGCGCCATGCTCGGCAGCGGCCAGTTCCAGGTTGGCGGCGGCGCGCTGCACCTTGTCGATCGGGCTTTCGGGGGCGCTGCGCGCGCTGTGCATCGAGTGGCGCAGCTTCTGCGCCGCGTCGGGCAGCGATTCGATCAGCGCGGCGGTGTCGTCGGCCAGACTGTAGGCCAGCGCTCCGATGCCGGCCAGGCCGCCGACCAGCAGCACCGCGGCACCGAAGGCCCGCGGCAGGTGCCAGCGCTGCAGGCGGTCGACCAGCGGCGACAGGGCATAGCTGCACAGCAGGCCCATCAGCAGCGGGACGAAGACGGCCCCGGCCCAGCGCAGTGCCCACAGGCTGGCCAGCGCCGCCAGTACCGCCAGCGAGGCGCTGCGCACGTCCACTGGCATGTGCAGGCGGACGAGGCCGCGCGCGGGCTCGCCGCCGGGTGCAGCGACCGGTTCGTCGCCAGTCATCCGTTCCTGCGGCTGCCCAGCACCAGCAGGCCGACGCCGAAGACGATGGCGCCGACCCCGGCCCACACCGGCACATTGACGTTCTGCTTTTCTTCCACCGCGATGGCCAGCGGCCCGATCGAGGCCTTGTGCGTTTCCCGCGTGTAGCTGAAGCCGCCGTAGAGCAGCCCCAGAACGCCGCCGACGATCAAAGCAATGGCCAACAATCTCACTGCGTTCATGTCCGCCGATCCTCGTTTGTCGTGTTGCGTACAGCTTAGGCGGCGGGGCTGGTGGCTGACTGTCGTCCAGCGGCGCGCCTTTGCGTTGGCCCTGTCCTACGGCGCGGCCGCTCGCCTTCAGCGCTGCCGCGGGTCCAGCGCATCGCGCAGCCCGTCGCCCAGCAGGTTGAAGGCCAGCACCAGGCTGAAGATCGCCAGCCCCGGCCACACGGCCATCCAGGGCGCGTTGTCGACGTAATTCTTCGCCGTGTTGAGCATGCTGCCCCAGCTTGGCGCGGGCGGCTGCTGGCCAAGGCCGAGGAAGGACAGGCTGGCCTCGGCGATGACGGCGCCTGCGATGGCCAGCGTGGCCTGCACGATGAGCGGGGCCACGATGTTGGGCAGCACATGGCGCAGCGCGACGCGCCAAGGCGGATTGCCGATGGCGCGCGCGGCCTCAATGTAGTCCTCGACCTTGATGTTGATGACCTGGGCTCGCGTCAGCCGGACGAAGATGGGCGTGGCCGATACGCCGATGGCGATCATCGCGTCGGTGAGGCTGGGGCCGAGGAAGGCGGCCAGCGCGATGGCCAGGATGAGGAATGGGCAGGCCAGGAAGGCATCGGTCAGCCTTGACACCACCGCATCGATCGCACCGCCCAGATAGCCCGCCGCCAGGCCGATCGGCACGCCCAGCCCGAGCGAGATCGACACCGACACCACGCCCGCCAGCAAAGAGGCCTGCGTTCCCCAGACGACGCGGGCGAAGACATCGCGGCCGATGTCGTCGGTGCCGAACCAGTGTTCGGCTGAGGGCGGCTTGCGGATCGCGCCCCAGCTCGCGGTCAGCGGGTCCTGCGGTGCGATCCAGGCCGCGCCCAGCGCCAGCACGACGAAGCCCAGTACCACGGCCGCGCCCAGCAGTGCGCCGCGCCGCCGCGCCAGGCGGCGCCAGGCGGCCTGCCAAGGTGCGGCAGGAGTCATGTCCGCAGCCTCGGGTTGGCGAGCACGTAGGCCACGTCGGCCAGCAGGTTCAGCAGCATGTAGCTTGTCGCGGTGACCAGCACCACGCCCTGCACCACGGCGTAGTCGCGGTTGAACACGGCATCGACGATGAGCTTGCCGAAGCCCGGGATGGTGAACACCTGCTCGGTGAGTACGGCGCCTGAGAGAAGCGTGCCTAGCTCCAGCGCACCCAGCGTGATGATCGGTGTCAGCGCATTCCGGAAGGCATGCTTGAGCACCACTACGGGCTCCGACAGACCCTTGGCGCGCGCCGTGCGCACATAGTCGGCCGCCAGCACCTGCAGCATTGCGCTTCGCGTGTGGCGCATCAGCACCGCGGCGATGGCGTTGCCCAGTACGAAGGCCGGCATGATCATCGCGGCCAGATTGGCGCGCAGGTCCTCCAAGGGACTGACGTAGCCCGAGGCCGGCAGCCAGCCGAGCTGCACCGAGAAAAGCAGGATCATCAGGATGCCGAGCCAGAAGTTCGGCGTGCTGATCCCCCACAGCGCGAAAACATTGGCCGCCATGTCCCAGGCCGTTCCACGGCCCACGGCGCTGGCGATGCCCGAGGGGATGCCGATGACGAGCGCGATGGCGAAGGCCAGCAGCGCCAGTTCCACCGTCACCGGCAGCTTCTGCAGCACCAGGTCCAGGACCGGCTGCTGGTTGCGCACCGATTCGCCCAGATCGCCGTGCAGCACGCCGGCCACCCAGTGGGCGTAGCGCAGCGGCAACGGCTCATCAAGGTGCAGCCGGGCATGCAGGTAGGTGATGACGGTGGGGTCCTGCTCCTCGCCGGCGAGGATCTTTGCCGGATCGCCTGGCAGCAGTTGCTGCAGGCCGAAGATCAGCATCGAGACGAGAACGAGCGTCGGCAACAGGGTGGCCAGGCGCCGGAGCAGGAATTCACCCATGCGCCAGCGCCTCAGGGCACCAGCTTCAGGCCGTTGACGCGCAGTAGCCCGTCGGGGATCTGGCGCACGCCCTGCAGCTTTGCGCTGTAGGCCCAGAGCCAGTTGCGGTGGTAGAGGTAGACAATGGGCCGCTCCGTGAGCACGCGGGCGGCGATCCGCTCGAACACCTTCTTTCGTTCGCTGGGATCTCGCAGCGTGCGGCTCTGCGCCAGCAGCTTGTCGGTCTCGGCGTCGCAGTAGCCAGCGTAGTTAAGCGGCTGCTTGCAGCCGTGGAAGCTGTAGGTGTTGCCGTCGGGATCGGGGCGGCCGCTCCAGGCCAGCACGTAGGCTTCGAAGTCGCCCTTGTCGGCCAAGTTGATGCTGGTCGCGAACTCGGCGGCCTGGATCTTGACGTCGAAGCCGGCTTCGCGCGTCATCGCCTGCAACACCACTGCTAGGCGCTGCGCGTCCGAGGTCGTCGGCGTCAGCAGCGTGAAGCTCGGGTGCGGCACGCCCGCGGCCGCCAGCAGCGCCTTGGCCCTTGCGATGTCGCGCCGCGGCAGCGGCATGTTCTTGGCGTAGTAGGGGTTGGACGGCGCCACCCACTGGTTGCCGACCACGGCCTCGTTGTCCATCACCACCTGTGCCAGGCCCTGGCGGTCGATGGCGAGCTCGAAGGCCTCGCGCACGCGGGGGTCGCGGCCCAGCGGCGTGGCCTGCGCCTTCTCGCTCTTGCCGATGTTGATGGTGATGCCCTGGTAGCCGATCTCGGTGATGCTGGCGGTCTTGAGCTTCCTGTCGGTCTTCAGCTTCTCGATGTCCGACGAGGCGATGCGCTCGGCGAAATCGAGCTGGCCCGACTTCAGGTTCGCGAGCCGAACCGTGGCGTCGGGGATGGTCGTGTAGGTCACCTTGGCGAAGCTGGCGGCGCCCTTGTTCCAGTAGCCGTCGTAGCGCTCCAGCACGATGCGGTCCTGCGCCACGCGCTCGACGAAACGGTAGGGGCCGGCGCATACCGGCTTGCTGCCGAACTTCTCGCCCGCGGCCTGCGCCGCCTTGGGGCTGACCATCATGCCGGCGCGGTCGGTCAGCGCCGCCAACAGCGGCGAGAAGGGTGCCGAGAGGTTCAGCCTGACCGTCAGCGGGTCCAGCACATCGACCGAGGTCACCGGCGCCAACTCGCCGCGGCGGTTACTGCCGGGCAGGGTCTTGTGTCGCTCAATGTTGAACTTCACCGCCGCGGCGTCGAATTTCTCGCCGTCGTGGAAGGTGACGCCGGGGCGCAGCTTCAGCGTCAGCGCCTTGCTGTCGGCCGACCACTCCCAGGCCGTGGCGAGTTGGGGCTGGATGGCCAGCTTCTCGTCGATGTCCAGCAGCTTGTCGCACAGCGCGGCGAAGACGACGCGGCCGACGAAGGTGCGCGCCAGCGTGGGGTCGAGAACGTCGGGGTCTTCGGCCAGGCCGATCCTGAGGTTCGGCAAGGTCTGCGCCTGAACGGCACCGGCCAGCACCAAGGCGGTGATCATCAGCTTCTTCAGCATCACGGCGGCTTTCTTCAGGAAGGGAGGAAGGCGGATTGCAGCCGCTGCAGCCGTGGATTGGGCGCGGGCGGCCGCAGCAGCGAAGCGGGGATCTGGATCTCTGGCCAATGGTGGCAGGCCACGGCATGGCCGGCGGTCTCCACCAGGGGCGGCAGCTCCTGCGCGCAGTCGGGCCGCGCATGGGCACAGCGGGTGTGGAAGGCGCAGCCCGCGGGAGGACGCGTCGGGTTCGGCACGTCGCCTTGCAGCAGCACCTGCTTCTTTGCCCGGCCCGGCTCGGGCTGCGGGACGGCCGCCAGCAGCGCCTGCGTGTAGGGGTGGCACGGGTGGGTGAAGAGCTTGTGCTTGTCCGCCAGCTCGACGATGCGGCCCAGGTACATCACCGCCACATGGCTGGCGATGTGCCGCACCACCGCCAGGTCGTGGGCGATGAAGAGGTAGGCGATTCCGTAGCGCTGCTGCAGGTCGCGCAGCAGGTTCACCACCTGCGCCTGCACCGAGACATCCAGTGCCGACACCGCCTCGTCGCAGACGATCAACTTCGGCTCCACCGCCAGCGCGCGCGCGATGCCCACACGCTGGCGCTGGCCGCCGCTGAACTCGTGCGGGTAGCGCCGTGCATGCTCCGGCGCCAGGCCCACCGTCTGCAGCAGCTCGGCCACGCGCTCGCGGTGCCGGCCCGCGTGCAGGCCGTGCAGCGCCAGAGGCTCCGCCAGGATCTGGCCTACGGTCATGCGCGGGTTCAGCGACGAATACGGGTCCTGGAAGATGATCTGCATGGCCCGCCGCTGCGCGCGCAGGTCCGCCGCGTCCAGCGTGGCGAGGTCGGTGCCGGCGAAAACGACGCGTCCGGCCGACGGCTCGATGAGTCGCAGCAGCAGCCGCCCCAGGGTGCTCTTGCCGCAGCCCGATTCGCCCACCACGCCCAGCGTCTGCCCGGCCTGCAGCGCGAAGCTCACGTCCTGCACGGCGCGCACAGCCGCACCGTCGCGGCCGAAGAGGCCGCGGCGCACCGGGAAGTGTTTCACCAGGCCCTGCACCTGCAGCAGCGGGGCTGTCGTCATGCGATGGGGGCTCGCAAGGCGGGTGCCAGCAGTTCGTCGGCATCCAGCGGTGCGCGCCAGCAGGCCGAGCGTTGGCCTGCGCCCAAAGCGCGCAAAACAGGTGCATCGGCGTGGCAGCGCGGCTCAGCGAAAGGACAGCGTGCGGCGAAGCTGCAGCCTGTGGGTCTCGGCAGCGGCGGCGGCACCTGGCCGGCGATGGCTGCCAGCCGCGCCTGTTCGCCATGCAGCCGCGGAATCGAGCCCAGCAGCCCCACCGTGTAGGGGTGCTGAGGTTGCGCGAAGAGCTGTGCCACGGGAGCCTGCTCGACGATGCGCCCGCCGTACATCACGGCCACTTCGTCTGCGACCTCGGCGACCACGCCCAGATCGTGAGTGATGAGCACGATGGCCGTGCCGGTCTCGCGCTGCAGCTCGTGCATCAGCGCCAGAATCTGCGCCTGGATGGTGACGTCCAACGCCGTCGTCGGTTCGTCCGCAATGAGCAGCCGCGGCTCGTTGGCCAGCGCCATCGCGATCATCGCGCGCTGGCGCATGCCGCCCGAGAGCTGGTGCGGGTACTCGTGCAGGCGCTGCGCCGCCGCTGGCATGCGCACGCGTTCCAGCATCT
This sequence comes from uncultured beta proteobacterium, assembly GCA_903914615.1. Lineage (GTDB taxonomy): Bacteria > Pseudomonadota > Gammaproteobacteria > Burkholderiales > Burkholderiaceae_C > Rubrivivax. The sequence continues at coordinate 10,691 of CAIWPS010000456.1, forward strand.
GCAGTGCCCGCGCCTGCGCTGCCGCGGTGCCCAGCGCGCGGTGCCGCTGCAGGCCTTCGACGATCTGTGCCCCGATCGTGTAGGCGGGATTCATCGCCGTCATCGGTTCCTGGAAGATCATCGCCATGCCGTTGCCGCGAAGGGCCTGCAGCGCACGCCGCGGCGCGCCGACGAGTTCCTGCCCCTCGAAGCGCACCGAGCCGGCGGCGATGCGACCCGCCGGCGCGGGCACCAGTCCCATGATGGACAGCGCGGTGACGCTCTTGCCGCTTCCCGACTCGCCGACGATGGCCAGCGTCCTGCCTGCGTCGACCTTGAAGCTGACGCCATCGACCGCAGGGAATCTGCCTGCGTCGGTGGCGAAATCAGTGCACAGGTCGCTGACTTCGAGCAGTGCCATCTTCAAGGCCCGATGGCCGTCATTCGACCTTGCCGATCTTGCGCACGGCATCGACCATGACCCGTGCGTCGGCGTCCCAGTAAGTCTGGAAGGCCGGGGCGTCGAGGTATTCGATCGGGCTGCCGGCCTTGTTGACGGTGGCGACCACGTTGGGGTCGCTGGCGGCCCTAGCGGCAGCTGCGCGCAGTTCCAGCACCACGTCTTCGGGCACGCTCGCGGGCACGAACAGTGCCGACCATTGCGCGAAGGCCACGCCGTAGCCCAGCTGCTTCATGCTCGGCACCTCGGGCAGGGCGGCCAGCGGCCGCTCGCCCCAATGCGCCAGCGCGCGCAGCTTGCCCGACCTGATGTACTGCGCCACCGTGCTCGGCCCGCTGGCCACGGCGTCGACCTGGCCGCCGAGCAGCGCCAGCACCGCCGGACCGGCGCCGGTGTA
>CAIWPS010000457.1 GCA_903914615.1 uncultured beta proteobacterium
GACGTTCGGCCGCGCCAGCGCCGGGTAGTAATCGTTGGAATAGATCAGCCGCTTGCAGCCCAGCGGGTAGGGTGGCTGCAGCTTGCCGCGCAGCGCGGGGTCGGCGATGGCGCGGCGCAAGTGCGCGCCGGCGGTGCGCAGCATCATCCGGCGGGCGCGCGTGCCCTCGTCGAAGCCGCCGCGGCCCCATTCCAGCACTGCGTTCCAGAACGCCCGCACGGCCGTGCTGTAGGGCGGCAGGCGGGCCAGCGCGCGGTCCAGCGCGTGGTAGGGCCGGTCGATGCGCGGCAGCACCCAGTTGGCGGTGCGCTGGAAGACGTGCAGCTGCGCCGCCTGCCCGGCCAGCGGAGGTATCAGCTGCGCCGCCGTCGAGCCGGTGCCGATGACGCCGATGCGCCGGCCGCGCAGGTCCACGCCAGCGTCCCAGCGCGCCGAATGCAGCCGCGTGCCGGTGAAACCCTCCAGCCCTTCGATCGCCGGCCAGCGCGCCTGGCTCAGCGGTCCCAGGCTGCAGACGAAGAAGCGGGCGCCCAGCCGGCGCTGCTGCACGCCGTCGTCGGTGTCGATGTGCCAGCGGCCTTCGGCCTCGTCGAAGCGCGCGCCGGTGATGCGCGTGCCCAGCCTCAGGTGCGGCCGCACCTGCCAGCGGTCGGCGCAGTGCTGCATGTAGGCCTGGATCTCGGGTGCCGCCGCGAAGCGCCGCTGCCAGCGCGGGTTGGGTGCGAAGGAGTAGCTGTACAGCGGTGCCGGCACGTCGACGTGGGCGCCCGGGTAGCGGTTGTCCCACCAGGTTCCGCCCAGGCCGGTGGACTTCTCGACGACGACGAAATCGTGCTGCCCCGTGCGCTTGAGCTGGATGGCCGTGCACAGCCCCGACATGCCGGCGCCGAGGATCACGACCTCGTGGTCCAGGGCGGCTGCTGTGCTGCTGTTCATGTGCCGATTCTGCAGTCGCCGCCGGCATGCGAACTGCTAGGCTTGCACCCATGCTGACCACGCAACAACCCGTCTTCCGCAAGTTCTGGCACGCGGTGATGCCGCTGGCGCATCTGCAGGGCGAGCGGCCGCAGCCCTTCCGGCTGCTGGGCGAGGACATCGTGCTCTTCCTCGACGCCCAGGGCGAACCGAGGGCGCTGAAGGACCGCTGCTGCCACCGCACCGCCAGGCTCAGCAAGGGCCGCTGCGTCGGCGGCGCGCTGGAATGCGGCTACCACGGCTGGACCTACGACGGCGGCGGCCGGGTCATCCGCATCCCGCAGTACGAGCCCGACCGCGCCATCCCGGCCGACTATTGCACCCCGGCCTACCGCTGCGTGGCGAAGTACGGCTACGCCTGGGTGGCGCTGGAAGAGCCCATCGCGCCCATCCCCGAGGTGCCCGAGTTCGGCGCACCGGGCTGGCGCACCATCTACCAGTTCCACGAGCGCTGGGACACGAGCCCGGTGCGCGCGCTGGAGAACAGCTTCGACAACAGCCACTTCAGCTTCGTCCACCGCGCCACCTTCGGCGTCGCGGCGCAGCCCAGGCCGAGCAGGTACGAGCTGGTGCAGAAGGAAGGCGGCTTCTACGCCGAGACGGTGATCGCCGCCACCAACCCGGCGGCCTGGCAGCGCGTCAGCGGCAGCGCCGAGCCCATCACCCAGCGCCACATGCGCAACGCCTACTACCTGCCGTTCTCGCGCCGGCTCGACATCGAGTACCCGAGCGGCGTGCGCCACGTCATCATCAACTGCTTCACGCCCATCGACGACGGCCACATCCAGCTCTGCCAATGGCTGTTCCGCAACGACCGCGAGGAAGACTGCCCCGAGGCCATGCTGGTCGAGTTCGACGCCGTCATCACGCGCGAGGACAAGGACATCCTGGAATCGACCGACCCCGACGCCCTGGTCGACACGCGGCGCCGCGGCGTCGAATACTCGATGGACAGCGACCGCCCCGGCATGCTCATCCGCAAGCTGCTGATGGAGCTGCTGGCGGCCCACGGCGAGAGCGAAGTCCACCGCTGACCGGCCATGGCCTGGGCGCAGACCGTCGGCGGCCGGGTTCATCGTTTCGATGACCTGAAGACGTTGCTGGCGCGCGCCACGCCGGCGCGTTCGGGCGACCGCCTGGCCGGCATTGCGGCGGGCACGGCCGAAGAGCGCATCGCTGCGCAGATGGCGCTGGCCGAGCTGCCGCTGGCGACCTTCCTCAGCGAGGTCGTCGTGCCCTACGAAGACGACGAGGTGACGCGGCTGATCACCGACAGCCACGACGCCGCAGCCTTTGCGCCGGTGGCCCATCTCACGGTCGGCGACTTCCGCGACTGGCTGCTCTCGGACGACGCCAGCCCGGCCGTGCTGGCCGCTCTCGCGCCCGGCCTGACGCCCGAGATGGCCGCCGCGGTGAGCAAGCTGATGCGCCTGCAGGACCTCATCCGCGTGGCGCAGAAGTGCCGCGTCACGACGGCCTTCCGCAACACCCTGGGCCTGCCCGGGCGCATGGCGGTGCGGCTGCAGCCCAACCACCCCACCGACGACCTGCGCGGTATCGCCGCCAGCCTGCTGGACGGCCTGATGTACGGCTGCGGCGACGCCGTCATCGGCATCAACCCGGCGGGCGACAGTCTCGTCGCGATCGGCGAGCTGCTGCGGCTGCTCGACGGCCTCATCCAGCGCCACGCCATCCCCACCCAGGGCTGCGTGCTCACGCATGTCACGAACACGCTGCGCCTCGTCGACGCCGGCGTGCCGGTGGACCTGGTGTTCCAGTCCATCGCCGGCAGCGAGCTGGCCAACAAGGGCTTCGGCATCGACCTCGCGCTGCTGCGCCAGGCGCAGCAGGCGGCGCTGTCGCTGCGGCGCGGCACGGTGGGCGAGAACGTCATGTACTTCGAGACCGGGCAAGGCTCGGCGCTGTCGGCAAACGCGCATCACGGCGTCGACCAGCAGACCATGGAAGCGCGGGCCTACGGCGTGGCGCGGGCCTTCTCGCCGCTGCTGACCAACACCGTGGTCGGCTTCATCGGGCCGGAGTACCTGTTCGACGGCAAGCAGATCATCCGCGCCGGCCTGGAAGACCATTTCTGCGGCAAGCTGCTGGGCCTGCCGCTGGGCTGCGACATCTGCCACACCAACCATGCCGAGGCCGACAGCGACGACATGGACACGCTGCTGACGCTGCTGGGCACGGCGGGCGTCACCTTCATCATGGGCGTGCCGGGCGCCGACGACATCATGCTCGGCTACCAGAGCACGTCCTTCCACGACGCCGCCGTGCTGCGCGACATGCTGGGCCTGCGCCGCGCGCCCGAGTTCGAGGCCTGGCTGGCCCGCGTGGGCATTGCCGACGACGCCGGCCGGCTGCTGCCGGCGCCGGCGCGTCATGCGCTGCTGGCCGACCTTTCGGGCGCCTGAACGTGGCCGTCGCCCCCGACCCCTGGCAGGCCCTGCGCCGCCACACCGCCGCTCGCATCGCGCTGGGTCGCGCCGGCGCCAGCCTGCCCACGGCCGAGTGGCTGCGCTTCGCGCTGGCCCATGCGCAGGCGCGCGACGCCGTGCATGCGGCGCTGGATGAGGCGGCCTTGGCAGCGCAGCTGGCCGCGCACGACTTCGCCAGCGTCTGCGTCGAGAGCGCCGCCAGCGACCGCGCCACCTACCTGCTGCGGCCGGACCTCGGGCGCCGGCTGTCCGCGCGCAGCGCGGCGCTGCTGCCGGCGCTGGCCGGTGCCGGCTGCGACCTCGCGGTGGTGGTGGGCGACGGCCTGTCCGCCAGCGCCGCGCAGACGCAGGCGCTGCCGCTGCTGCTGGAATTGCGGCCCGGGCTGGCACAGCAGGGGCTGGTCACGGCCCCGGTCGTGCTGGCGCGGCAGGCCCGCGTCGCGCTCGGCGACGAGGTCGGTGCGCTGCTCGGCGCGCACGCCGTGCTCGTGCTCATCGGCGAGCGGCCGGGCCTGTCGTCGCCCGACAGCCTGGGCGCCTACCTCACCTGGGCACCGCAGCCCGGGCGCAGCGATGCGCAGCGCAACTGCGTCTCGAACATACGGCCCGCGGGCCTTTCCTACGCCGAGGCGGCGCGCAAGCTGGCCTGGCTGCTCGGGGCTGCCCGGCGGCTGGGCGCGACCGGCGTCGCGCTGAAGGACGAGAGCGACGCCCCCAGGCTGTCCGTCGGCGATGCGGGACAATTGCCGCCATGATCCGCCAACGCACGCTCAAGTCGCTCACCCGCGCCGTCGGGGTCGGGGTGCACAGCGGCCAGAAGGTCGAACTGACGCTGCGCCCCGCGCCCGCCGACACCGGCATCGTCTTCCGCCGCATCGACCTGCCGGTGCCGGTGGACATCCCCGTGTCGGCGCTGGCCGTTTCCGACACCCGCATGGCAAGCACCATCAGCCCCGGCGGCGACCCCGGTGGCCCCAAGGTGCAGACCATCGAGCACCTGATGTCGGCCTGTGCCGGCCTGGGCCTGGACAACCTCTTCATCGACATCAGCGCCGAGGAAGTGCCCATCCTCGACGGCAGCGCCGCCAGCTTCGTCTTCCTGCTGCAGAGCGCCGGCATCGAGCAGCAGAGCGCGCCCAAGCGCTTCCTGCGCGTGAAGAAGGCGGTGGAGATCCGCGAAGGCGAAGGTTCGACGCTGAAATGGGCTCGGCTGGAGCCCTTCCACGGTTACCAGCTCAGCTTCGAGATCGAGTTCAACCACCCGGCGGTGGACTCCACCGGCCAGCGCGTCGAGTTCGACTTCGGCAGCGGCCAGTACAAGCGCGACATCGCCCGCGCCCGCACCTTCGGCTTCACCAAGGACGTGGAGATGATGCGCGGCCGCGGCCTCGGGTTGGGCGGCAACATGGACAACGTCATCGTCGTCGACGAGTACCGCGTGCTCAACGGCGAGGGCCTGCGCTACGACGACGAGTTCGTCAAGCACAAGCTGCTCGATGCCATCGGCGACCTCCACATCCTGGGCAAGCCGCTGCTGGCGCGCTACAGCGCCTTCCGCAGCGGGCACGCCCTGAACAACCGCCTGCTGCGCGCCTTGCTGGCCGATGCGGCGGCGTGGGAGGTCGTCACCTTCGAGCGCGACGCCGACGCGCCGACCGGTTTCGCCGAACTGGCGCCGGCCTGGTAGCGAGGCTGTCATGGTGGCGTTCCGACTCGTCTTCGGCCTGCTGCTCGCAGCCGGCGTGCTGTGCATCGCCATGTCCATCGGCACCGGCCAGGTGGTGTGGCGCCGCCGCGGCCTCGTCATCCTGAAGTGGACGGTGGTGGCGGCGCTGGGTTTCTTCGCGGTGCTGATCCTGGAACGCCTGGCGGTGATGCTGTAGCGCCCGCGGCGGCCCGTGCGCCGACCTTCAGCGGGCGGCCTGTGCCGGCGGCCGCTGCGCCACCTGCAGCGTCAGCTGCAGCGACTGCGCACCGCGCTGCACGGTCATCGTGGCCGTGCTCTCGGGTGGCAGCGAGGACACCGCGGCCAGCAGTTCGCCGGCATTGCGCACCGGCTTGTCGCCCACCTTCAGCACCACGTCGCCCGGCCGCATGCCGCCGCGCGCGGCCGGGCCGTCCTGCTGCACGCCGGTGATGAGGGCGCCGCTCTTCACCGGCAGGCTCAGGCTGTCGGCGAGCTCGGCCGAGAGGTCGCGCGGCACGACGCCGATGTAGCCGCGCCGCACCGCGCCGCCATGCACCAGGGCTTCCATGACGTCGCGCGCCGTGTCCACCGGCACCGCGAAGCCGATGCCCAGGCTGCCCCCGCTCTGCGAGAAGATGGCGGTGTTGATGCCCACCAGCGCACCCTGGGCATCGACCAGCGCGCCGCCCGAGTTGCCGGGGTTGATGGCGGCGTCGGTCTGGATGAAGTTCTGGAACGGCGAGCCCTCGGCCTGCTTGCGGTCCAGCGCGCTGACGATGCCGGCGGTGACGGTCTGGCCGACGTTGAAGGGGTTGCCGATGGCCAGCACGGCGTCGCCCACCTGCAGCGCGCGCAGGTCGCCCAGCGCGATCACGGGCAGGTGGTCGAGGTCGATCTTGAGCACCGCGATGTCGGTCTCCACGTCGCTGCCGACCAGCCGTGCGCTGGTCTGGCGACCGTCGGCGAGCTGGACCTCGATCTCGGTCGCGCCTTCGACGACATGGTGGTTGGTCAGCAGGTAGCCCTCGGGCGAGACGATGACGCCCGAGCCCAGGCCCACCTGCTGCTGCGTCGCCGGGCCGTCGCCGAAGAAGAAGCGCAGCCGCGGGTCATCGGCATGCGGGTTGCGCCGCGCCATCTTGGTGGCGGTGACGCTGACCACCGCCGGCGCCGCGCGCCGTGCCGCCAGGGCATAGCCGTTGGCCGCGGCGCCCGAGGCCGCGACGGGCGCGGGCGCGACCTGCACCAGCGTGGGTGCCGGCAGCAGGCCGTTGGCGGCGCTGTGCGGCAGCCATTCGGGCTTGAGCGTCAGCAGCACGAAGAGCCCCGCGACCGCCACCGTGACGGCCTGCGAAAACAAGAGCCAGGTGCTACGCCACATCATTCGCCGGACCCGGGGGTTGGGCCTTGGGCAGAATCGGGTCCCATGGCCGAGAGAAAAGACATCGAGGGTTGCCTGCAGTCGATGCTGCAGCCGCAGGCCTTCAAGGATTATGGGCCGAACGGTCTGCAGGTGGAGGGGCGGCGCGAGGTGCGGCGCATCGCATCCGGCGTCACCGCCAGCCTGGCCTTCATCGATGCCGCGCTGGCGTCAGGCGCCGACACCCTGCTGGTCCACCACGGCCTGTTCTGGCGCGGCCAGGACGGCCGCCTGACGGGCTGGCTGGCGGCGCGCGTGCGCCGGCTCATGGCCGCCGACGCCAACCTCTTCGCCTACCACCTGCCGCTGGACGCCCATGCCGAACTGGGCAACAACGCCCAGCTGGGCCTGCGCCTGGGCCTGGTGGCCGACGCGCGCTTCGGCGAGCAGGCCCTGGGCTTCATCGGGCCCGCAGCGGGCAGCCTGTCGGAGCTCGTCCGGCGCGCCCACGCTCAGCTGGGCCGCGAGCCGTTGCTGCTGCCGGGCGACGGCCGGCCGCTGCGCCGCGTGGCCTGGTGCACCGGCGGCGCCCAGGGCTACTTCGAGGCCGCCATCGAGGCCGGCGCCGACGCCTTCCTGACCGGCGAGATCTCCGAGCCGCAGGCCCACCTGGCGCGCGAGACCGGCGTCGCCTTCCTGGCCTGCGGCCACCACGCCACCGAGCGCTACGGTGCGCCGGCCGTGGCCGCGCGCGTCGCTGAGCAGTTCGGCCTGGCGCATGAATTCATCGACGTGGACAACCCGGCATGAGGACGCGCCACTGCACCTGCGCGCAGGTGCGCGCTGCAGGCCGGACGCGAGCTCGGCGAGCGGCGGCATGAGCGCCAGCCCGCTGCTGCTGACGATGGGCGACCCCGCCGGCATCGGCGCGGAGATCATCGTGCGCGCCTTCGAGCGCGGCGAGATGGCCGACGCTGTCGTCATCGGCGACGCCGGCGTTCTGCGCCGCGCCGGCGCTGCGATGACGGCGCGAGTCGACGACCCCTTCGACCTCGCGGCCGTGCCGCCCGGCTGCCTGCCGGTGCTGGCCCCGCCGGGCCTGCCCGACGGCCTGGCGGCGCTGCCCTGGGGCCTTGTCGACGCCCGCAACGGCGCCGCCGCCGCGCGCTGCATCGAGCACGCGGTGCGGCTGGTGCAGGCCGGCCGCGGCCGCGCCATCGTCACTGCGCCCATCCACAAGGAAGCGCTGGCCGCTGCCGGCGTGCCCTACCCGGGCCACACC
>CAIWPS010000458.1 GCA_903914615.1 uncultured beta proteobacterium
CAGATCGTAGACAACGTGTACTGCCGCAGCGCAGGCGCTTGCTCGAAAATCCAGAGGCTGGCGGAAGGAAGTGAGCGGCCGGAAGTGATTTTTCTCGGAGCGACAGTAAGCACCCGTTACGCCGACTGCTGCTTGGCAGTTCTAGGCATAGGGATGTGGAACTGCCGGCGAGGAATCACCCCGCCGCCAACAACTCCTCTGGCTTCTTCCCTGCGGCGAGCGCGTCCTTGAACCACCCCGGCCTCGGGCCCCTGCCGGACCAGACGTTGCCTGCCTCGTCCTTGAACTTGACGGACTGCTTGCCCGCCTTGAACTTGGCCTTCGCCCTCTTCTTGCGCGCGACCTTGGTTTCGGTGGCGCCGGTGGGGGCTCCCGGCGTAGCCTCTGTCACGGTGCCGGCCGCAACAGCAAAGTCCTCCAGTTTCTTGCCCGCGGCCAGCGCGTCACGCAGCCACTGAGGCCGCTTGCCCATCCCGCCCCAGGTGCCACCCTTGCCGTCGGCGAACTTCGGGCCGGTCTGCCTTTGCTTGGCGGGCGTCTTGGACTTCGAGACCTTCGAGGTCTTCGCAGCCTTGCCACCGAAGAGATCCTCGCGAGTCAGTGAGTACGTGGCGATGGCCTCCTTAATGCGAGCGACCACGCCGGCCGCCTCACGGGCTTTGGCTTCGGTCGCCTGGGACTGGAGGGCTTCGATCTGTCTCTTCAGCTGACTGAACCGCACCGGGTTTCGAGGAGGCCAGTTGGCTTGAGTCAGACCGGCTTGGCCTGACTGTCTTGGGTTCGGACTTCCTCCTTTTCAGCCCCCCGCAGGGGCCGCCGGAGGCCCCCCGGTTGGGCCATGTACTCATGGTTCAACCCTCCTGCAGCGCCGCCGACCGGGCGGGCTTCGTTGTGGCGGATAGCTGAGCTTGCTGGCGCCAGTAGTTTGCCTCGGCTTCGGCCGGCGGGATGTAGCCGATGGGTTCCAGCAAGCGATGGTGGTTGAACCACGAGACCCACTCCAGTGTCGCCAGCTCGACCGCCTCACGCGTCTTCCACGGCCCGCGCCGGTGGATGATCTCGGCCTTGTACAGCCCGTTGATCGTCTCGGCCAGCGCGTTGTCGTAGCTGTCGCCGGTGCTGCCCACCGAAGGCTCGATGCCAGCTTCGGCGAGCCGTTCGCTGTAGCGGATGGAGACGTACTGCGAGCCGCGGTCGCTGTGGTGCACCAGGTCGCCTTCGCGCCCAGCACGCCGTGCATACAGCGCCTGCTCCAGCGCGTCGAGCACGAAGTCGGTCTGCATCGAACTGCTCACCCGCCAGCCGACGATGCGCCGCGCGAAGACGTCGACGACGAAGGCGACGTACACGAAGCCCTGCCAGGTCGAGACGTAGGTGAAGTCGGCCACCCACAGCTGGTTCGGCCGCTGGGCCTTGAACTGCCGATTGACGCGGTCCAACGGACACGCCGCCTTGGCGTCGGGCACCGTCGTGCGCACGCCCTTGCCGCGGCGTACGCCTTGCAGCCCGAGGCGCCTCATCAGACGCTCCACCGTGCAGCGCGCCACGGCCACGCCTTCGCGCAGGAGTTGCCGCCACACCTTGTCAGCGCCATAGACCCGCAGGTTCGCCTCAAACACGCGCTGCACCTGAGTCATCAAACTCGCGTCACGCTGCGCTCGCGCTGGCAGCAGCGCCGGGTTGCGCCGGCGCGCCGCGTGACGCCGGTACGCCGACGGGGCAACCTGCAGCGCACTGCAGATCGGCTCGACCCCATGAGCAGCCCGCTGCTCGTCAATGAAGGCGTTCACTTCCTGTGGTGGCGGTCGAGCTCCGCCTGGGCGAAATACGCGCTGGCCAACTTCAGGATCTCGTTGGTCTTACGCAGCTCGCGCACCTCACGCTCCAGATCCTTGATGCGCTGCTGCTCGGTCGTCGTGGCGCCTGGCCGCACGCCGCTGTCGCGCTCGCCTTGGCGCACCCACTTGCGCAGCGTCTCGCCTGTGCAGCCGATCTTGCTGGCAATCGACTCGATCGCCGCCCACTGCGACGGGTACTGGTCCTTGGCGTCAAAGACCATGCGCACCGCGCGCTCCTGGACCTCGGGGGAAAACTTCGGGGACTTCCTCATGGTGGCTCCATTCTCAATCGAAGGAGCCTCCTCAAAATCCGGGGCGGTTCAGCACAGTCAGTCGGTTGAGCGTTGGACCAGGCGCGCTACAACCAGCCCTAAGATGTCCGAAGGTCGACC
>CAIWPS010000459.1 GCA_903914615.1 uncultured beta proteobacterium
CGGCACGCTGGACACCGTCGAACTGCAGTGGGACCGCCGCACCGCGCTGGGCGGGGTGATGGCTGCGCACGGCTACCCTGCGGCGCCGCGGGCGGGCGACGCCATCGTCGGCATCCCGGCGGGCACGCCCGAGCTGCAGGTCTTTCACGCCGGCACGGTGCTGCGCGACGGCCACCTCGTCAGTAGCGGCGGGCGCGTGCTGTGCGCCACCGCGCTGGGCGATTCGCCGCGGCTGGCGCAGCAGCGTGCGCTGGAGGCCGTGCGCCAGATCCATTTCGATGGCGCCCAATGGCGCAACGACATCGGCCACCGTGCGATAAAGCATTGAATCGCCGCGCCCATCGCCGGGGCCGGCGCATTGCGGCCCGAACCCACGCCTGACCATCATGATCGACACCGCTGTTGTCCGCGACTACCTGCTCGGCCTGCAAGGCCGCATCGTCGGCGCCGTGCAGGCCGAGGACGGGCTGCCTTTCCGCAGCGACGGCTGGACGCGGCCGGCCGGCGGCAAGCTCGAGGGCGACGGCCTGTCGCAGTTGCTCGAGGAAGGCCATTTCCTCGAACGCGGTGGCTGCAACTTCAGCCACGTCAAGGGTGCCAGCCTGCCGCCTTCGGCGACGCAGCACCGCGGCGAACTGGCCGGCGCGCCCTTCGAGGCCCTGGGCGTGTCGCTGGTGATGCACCCGCGCAACCCCTACGTGCCCACGGTGCACATGAACGTGCGCCTGCTCGCCGCCTTCCCGGCCGGGCGCGAGCCGGTGAGCTGGTTCGGCGGCGGCATGGACCTCACGCCCTACTACGGCTTCGAGGAAGACGCGGTGCATTTCCACCGCGTCAACGCCGAGGCCCTGGCGCCCTTCGGCGCCGACAAGTACCCGCGCTTCAAGCAATGGTGTGACGAATACTTCTTCCTCAAGCACCGCAACGAGCCGCGCGGCGTCGGCGGCGTCTTCTTCGACGATTTCAACGAGGGCGATTTCGACACCGGCTTCGCGATGCTGCAGGCCGTGGGCGACGCCTTCATCCCCGCCTGGCTGCCCATCGTGCAGCGCCGCCGCGCCCTGGCCTACGGCGAGCGCGAGCGCGACTTCCAGGCCTACCGGCGCGGCCGCTACGTCGAGTTCAACCTCGTCTGGGACCGCGGCACCCATTTCGGCCTGCACGGCGGCGGCCGCACCGAAAGCATCCTGATGAGCATGCCGCCGATCGTGAAGTGGCGCTACGACTGGCAGCCCGAGCCGGGCTCGCCTGAAGCGCGCCTGTACAGCGATTTCCTGCGGCCGCGCGACTGGCTGGGCACGGCCGCGTGAACGCCCGCATCGGCCTCTTCGGCGGCACCTTCGACCCCGTGCACAAGGCCCACGTGGCGCTGGGCCATGCGGCGCTGGACGAGTTCGAGCTCGACGAGGTGCGCTGGATCCCGGCCGGCCATGCCTGGCAGAAGGGCCACGCCATCACCGCCGCCGCGCACCGCGAGGCCATGGTGCGCCTGGCCACGGCGGGCGAGCCGCGCTTCGTCATCGACCGCATCGAGATCGAGCGCGCCGGCCCCAGCTACACCCTGGACACGGTGCGCGAGCTCTCGGCGGCACGCCCGGGCACCGAGTGGGTGCTGATCATCGGCCAGGACCAGTACGCCGGCCTGCACACCTGGCGCCACTGGCAGGAACTGCTGGGCCTGGTGACGCTGGCGGTGGCCAACCGGCCCGGGCCGCAGCGGCCGGTGGACGCCGCGGTGCGGCAGTTCAAGCACCGCGCGGTGCCGCTGCCGATGCTGGACATCTCTTCCACCGACATCCGCCAGCGCGTGCTGCTGGGCGCTGACATTTCGCAACTGGTGCCGGCACCGGTGGCGAGCTATATTGAAACTCACCGCCTCTACCGGGGCACCTCTGGGAGCTGAATGGACATACGCAAGCTGCAACGGGCCATCGTCGATGGCCTCGAAGACGTCAAGGCACAGCAGATCGCCGTCTTCAACACCGAGCACCTGAGCGCGATGTTCGAGCGCGTCATCATCGCCTCGGGCACCAGCAACCGCCAGACCAAGGCGCTGGCCGCCAGCGTGCGCGACGCCGTCAAGGCGCGCGGCATGCAGGTCCTGTCCACCGAGGGCGAGGACAACGGCGAATGGATCATCGTCGACTGCGGCGCCGCGGTGGCGCACATCATGCAGCCGGCCATCCGCGACTACTACCACCTCGAAGAGATCTGGGGCGGCAAGGCCGTGCGCATGAAGGTGGGCGAGGTCACCACCAGGCTGGTCAAGGCCAGCGAGCCCGAAGCGCCGCCCAAGGCGGTGAAGAAGCCGGTGGCCAGGAAGGCCAGCGCCAAGCCCTCCACCGCGGGCAAGACGGCGAACCGGGCGGCGGCCTACAAGCGGGTGGCCGGCAAGTCGGCACCGCGGGCTGCGGCCAAGAAGGCGCCCGCCAAGAAGGCACCGGCCAAGGCCGCGCCACGCCGCTGAGAGCGCAAGGCCTGGCAGTGGCCGGCTATGCCACCTTGCCGCTTGCGACCAGGGCAGCGTCTGCTTCTGCCTGCATGCCTGGCTTGAGTCGCCGCGGCGCGCCGGCGAAGACCGAGCCCGGCGCGCGCCGCAGCAGCGGCTGCAGTAGCAGCGCCATCAGCGCCGTGGCCACCATCACGGCCAGGTACAGGCCCAGGCACTCGGCCAGCGTGCGCGACTGCAAGGGCCGGGCGATGCCCAGGAAGGCGGCCAGCAGCCAATGCGCGGTGCTGAGGCCGCCACAGGCCAGCACGGCCAGCGATTCGGCGTCGCCGAGCAGCCGGCCCCCTGCCAGGCGCGGAAAGCACCAGCGGCCGAGCAGCCAGCCATTGAGCGTCAGCACGGTCACGCACAGCAGCTTGGTCAGCAGCTTGGGGCGGGCCGCCAGGTCGCTGAAATGGCCACCCAGGTCCACCGCCACGATCGTCGCGCCCGTGGCCCACAGGCCCGCCAGCAGCCAGATCATCTGCCGGTGCACCTGCGGCAGTTCGCCCGCGGCGATGGTGCCGCGCAGCACGCGCCAGTCGGTGACGAGCACCAGCCGCAGCGCGAACGCGCAGACCAGCAGGTGGGCATAGACCAGGCCCATGCGTGCGATGACGGCTGGATCCAACTTCGTACTCCCGGTTTCGTCGCTTCCCCGCGGCCCGCGCCTGCGGCGCGGCGGGTGGGCGGTGCGTGAACATTCTCACAGACCGACGGCCTGCAGCAAGCCATTCGGAAGGTCAGGTGCGTACGCAAATGCAACCGCTGCGACGCCGGCTTCGAGGGCCTGCCGATGAAGCTGTGGGTGGTGGCCGTCGGCCAGCGCCAGCCTGCATGGGCCGACGCGGCGTGGGCCGATTTCGCCAAGCGATTTCCGCCCGAGATGAAGCTGGAGCTGAAGGCGCTGAAGGCCGAGCCGCGCGGCGGCGGCAGGACGGCGGCGCAGTGCATGGCGGCCGAGGAGCAGCGCATCGAGGCCGCGTGCCCGCGCGGCGCGCGGCGCATCGCGCTCGACGAACGCGGCACGCGCCTGACGACGGCCCAGCTGGCCGAGCGGCTGCAGGCCTGGCGTGGCGAGGGCCGCGACGCCGTGCTGCTGATCGGCGGCCCCGACGGCCTGGACCCGGCGCTGCGCGCCGGCGCCGACGAAGCGCTGCGCCTGTCGGACCTGACGCTGCCGCATGCCTTCGCGCGCGTGATGCTGGCCGAGGCGCTGTACCGGGCCTGGACGCTCTCGGTCGGCCACCCTTATCACCGCGAATGAGGCCGGGCCCGGGCCGGCCTGCAGGCACCGGGCTGGCAGACCGGCGCGGCCGCGCTTACGATGGGCGCATGAAGATCGTTCCCATCTCGGCTCTGCTGCTGGCGCCACTGGCGGGGCTTGCGCAGGCCGCCGGCCCCAACCCCTACGACGGCCGCTGGTCTGCCACGCTGGTGTGCGAAGACTCGCGGCCCGAAGGCTCGCTGGTCAAGGGCTACACCTGGCAGTTCCCGGCCGTCATCGCCAACGGCGTGCTCGAAGCCCAGTACGGCCGTCGCGACGGCAACAGCAGCGGCCACTTCTACGGCCCCGTGCAGGCCGACGGCAGCGCCGAGCTGCGCGTCGAAGGGCACACAGGCGGGCCGGAGTTCACCGTCGGCAAGGTCATGCCCGGCAGCAAGTTCCAGTTCCGCCTGCGCGGCCGCTTCGAGGGCGACGGCGCGGTGCTCGACCGCGTCGAGCTGCGCCCCTGCCGCGCCACTTTCGTGCGCCAGCGCTAGGCGGGGCGGCTGGCATGGCGCCCCCGCGACACGCCCACGTCTACCTCGCTTCGCAGAGCCCGCGCCGCGCCCAGCTGCTGGACCTGCTGGGCGTGGCCCACCGGCCGCTGCTGCCCGGCGCCGACGAGGACGCCGAAGCGCTGGAGGCCGAACGCCCCGGTGAACTGCCGCTGGACTACGTGCAGCGCGTGACCTGCGCCAAGCTCGAGGCCGCCCGCGCGCGCCTGCGCCGGCGCGGCCTGGCGACGGCGCCCATCGTGTGCGCCGACACCACGGTGGCGCTGGGCCGCCGCATCCTGGGCAAGCCGCGCGACGCGGCCGACGCGGCGGCGATGCTGGCGGCGCTGTCGGGCCGCAGCCACCGCGTGCTCACCGCGGTGGCGGTGGCCGCGGGGCGCCGCACGCTGCAGCAGACCAGCGTCTCGCACGTGCGCTTTGCCGTGCTCGCGCCGGCCACCGTGCGCCGCTACGTCGACAGCGGCGAGCCGATGGGCAAGGCCGGCGCCTACGCCATCCAGGGCGCGCTGGCGGGCTGGATCGCGCACATCGACGGCAGCCACTCCGGCATCATGGGCCTGCCGATGTTCGAGACCGCGCAATTGCTGCGGCAGGCCGGCGTGGCGATGGCGCTGTAGGCCGGCGCGGCGCTCAGGGTCGCCCCGGGGCGGCGGGTGTCCTGCGCGGGCCCTAGACTCGCCCCATGCCCACCCAGGACATCCTCATCAACTGGTCGCCGCAGGAGACCCGCGTTGCCGTCGTCGAGAACGGCGCGGTGCAGGAACTGCACATCGAGCGCACGCTGGAACGCGGCCTCGTCGGCAACGTCTACCTCGGCAAGGTGGTGCGCGTGCTGCCCGGCATGCAGAGCGCGTTCATCGACATCGGCCTGGACCGCGCCGCCTTCCTGCACGTGGCCGACCTGCATGCCGGCCCGCCGGCGCGTCCCGACGCGCCGCAGGTGCCCATCGAGCGCCTGGTCTTCGAAGGCCAGACGCTGACGGTGCAGGTCATCAAGGACGCCATCGGCACCAAGGGCGCGCGGCTGTCGACGCAGGTCAGCATCGCCGGGCGCATGCTCGTCTTCCTGCCCCACGACAACCACATCGGCATCAGCCAGAAGATAGGCTCGCACGAGTTGCGCGAGCAGCTGCGCGCGCGCGTGCAGGCCCTGGCCGGCGACGGCGGTGGCGGCTTCATCCTGCGCACCAACGCCGAGGAGGCCAGCGACGCCGAGCTGGCCGAGGACATCGCCTACCTGCGCCGCGCCTGGGCGCTGATCCGCGAACGCGCGCAGCGCTCGCCGGCCGGCACGCTGCTGCACCAGGACCTGAGCCTGGCCGAGCGCGTGCTGCGGGACCTCAGCAACGAGGCCACCCACACCATCCGCATCGACAGCAAGCTGCAGTGCGATGCCCTCAAGGCCTTCGGCGAGACCTTCATGCCGGGCACCGTGGCCAAGCTCGACCACTACCGCGGCGAGCGGCCCATCTTCGACCTCTTCGGCATCGAGGAAGAGCTGACGCGCGCGCTCGCAAGGCGCGTCGACCTGAAGAGCGGCGGCTACCTCATCGTCGACCAGACCGAGGCGCTGACGACCATCGACGTCAACACCGGCGGCTTCGTCGGCGCGCGCAACTTCGAAGACACCATCTTCAAGACCAACCTCGAAGCGGCGGGCTCGATCGCGCGCCAGCTGCGCCTGCGCAACCTGGGCGGCATCATCATCGCCGACTTCATCGACATGCTGCGCGAGGACCACCAGCAGGCCGTGCTGGCCGAGCTGCGCAAGCAGCTGGCGCGCGACCGCACGCGCACCACGGTGAGCGGCTTCACGCAGCTGGGCCTGGTGGAGATGACGCGCAAGCGCACGCGCGAGAGCCTGGCCCACATGCTGTGCGAGCCCTGCCCCACCTGCCAGGGCCGCGGCCAGGTGAAGACGGCGCGCAGCGTGTGCTACGACATCCTGCGCGAGATCCTGCGCGAGGCGCGCCAGTTCAACCACAGGGAATTCCGCGTCGTCGCCAGCGCCACCGTGGTCGAGATGCTGCTCGACGAGGAGAGCGTGCACCTGGCGGGCCTGTCGGAATTCATCGGCAAGCCGATCTTGCTGAGCGCCGAGCCCGGGATGAACCCGGAGCAGTACGACATCGTGCTGCTTTAGCCTCTGCCGTCCGAGACGGCGAACGGTAGCGCTGCCATCGGCCTAGAATCGGCCATGGTCGAC
>CAIWPS010000460.1 GCA_903914615.1 uncultured beta proteobacterium
CGCGCCGTCTCAGCGGGCGCCATAGACGGACTCGGCGCGGCGCACGAAGGAATCGACGAAGGTGTTGGCAATCTTGTCGAAGACCGGGCTCACCACGGATTCCAGTGCCCGGCTGGCAAAGGCATAGCGCAGGTCGAATTCGATCTTGCAGGCGTGCTGCGCCGCCGCCCCCGGTGCCCCCAGCGGCAGGAACAGCCAGGTGCCGTCGAGCAGCGAGAACGGTCCATCGACCAGCCGCAGCGACACCGACTCGCCCGGCACCTGCGTGTTGCGCGTCGTGAAGGCGTGCCGCACACCCATATAGGCCAGGCCCAGGCGGGCGGTGACGCCGTCGTCGTGCTGCTGCAGTACCTCGGCCGTCTGGCACCAGGGCAGGAAGCGGGGGTAGTCCTGCACACCCGTCACCAGGTCGTACATCTCTTGCTGCGAATACCAGAGCAGGACCGACCGGCGCACGTGCTTCATACAATGCCGCGATTGTAGAAGCGCCGGGTGTCCCCACCTGGGCCTCCTGCAGTCAGGTTCCCATGTCCGCCATTGCCGAAAACCGCCGCGCCCGCTACGAGTACACCATCGCCGAACAATTCGAGGCCGGCATGGTGCTGGAAGGCTGGGAGGTCAAGGCCGTGCGCGCCGGCCAGGTGCAGCTGACCGACGGCTACGTGCTCATCCGCGACGGCGAGCTCTACCTCATCGGCTGCCGCATCAATGCGCTGCGCACGGCGTCCACCCACGTCCACCCCGAGGCCGACCGCACCAAGAAGCTGCTCATGCACCGGGCGGAGATCCGCCGCCTCATCGGCAAGGTCGAGCAGAAGGGCTTCACGCTGGTGCCGCTGAACCTGCACTACAAGGGCGGGCGGGTGAAGGCCGAGATCGCGCTGGCCAAGGGCAAGGCCGAGCACGACAAGCGCAACACCGAGAAGCAGCGCGACTGGGAGCGCGAGCGCGGGCGGCTGATGCGGCACAAGGTCAGCGGGCCTTCCGCCGGCTGAAGCCCGGGCCCCTGGTGCCGCGGGCTGTTGCCAGCGCGCCGAAACCCCCGCAAACAAAGGCCAAAACTCCTCTGGGCAGCGGTAGCAAAGCGTAGCCCTTGACTTAGCATGGGAAACATTGTGCGCAGCCCGAACCCGGGCGGCCGCACAGGAGGAGCCCCCGCCCATGCCCCTGCCCGCCTACGTGCGTTGCTCCCTGGCGCGGCCTGCCGCCCTGGCCTGGCTGTGGTTGTGCCTGCTGCTGCCGGCGGCGCACGCCGCCATCCAGGGCCTGCCGGGCAGCGAGCCGCGCCACGCCCTGGTCATCGGCAACGCCGCCTACGCCTCGGCGCCGCTGCTCAACAGCGTCAACGACGCCACCGCGGTGGCCAAGGTGCTGCAGAAGGCCGGCTTCGTCGTCGACCTGAAGCTCAACGCGACGCAGAAGCAGATGCAGGACGCCGTCACGGCCTTCGGCGACAGCCTGGGCGGCGGCGGTGCCGGCCTCTTCTACTTCGCCGGCCACGGCGTGCAGATCAAGGGCCGCAACTTCCTCATGCCGGTGGGCATCGACGTCAAGCGCGAGGACGAGGTGCCCTACAAGGCGGTCGACGTCCAGCAGGTGCTGGACAAGATGGAGACGGCCAAGAACCGCATCAACATGGTCATCCTAGACGCCTGCCGCGACAACCCCTTCGCACGCAGTTCGCGCGGGGCGGGCGGCGGGCTGTCGCAAGTCGACGCGCCGATAGGCTCGCTGATCGCCTTCGCCACCGCGCCTGGCAGCGTCGCCAGCGACGGCCGCAACGCCAACGGCCTGTACACACAGCATCTGCTGGCCAACATCGAACGGCCGGGCACGCCCATCGAGGAAGTCTTCAAGCGCGTGCGGCTGGGCGTGCGGCTCGATTCCAACGGCACCCAGGTGCCCTGGGAAAGCACCTCGCTGGAGGGCGACTTCTACTTCTTCCCCCCGGCACCGGGCGTCAAGGCCGCACCGACGACCCTGGCCGCCCCGCCGGGCATCGAGCAGATCGCCCGCGCCGAACGCGCCTACGAGCTGCTGCGAACCGGCCAGGTCGACGACGCCGAGCGCCTGTTCCGAGCCCTGGCCGGCGAGGCCCACCCCGATGTCTCGATGATGGGGCGCGAGGGGCTGGCCGAAGTCCTGCTCACGCGCGGCGACGGTGCCGCGGCGCTGGCCGCCGCCAACGAGATCATCGCCAAGTCGCCTACGCGCAGCGCGGCCTACCTCATCCGCAGCCGCGCGCTGGCGGCCAGCGGCCAGGCGCAGGCCAGCCAGGCCGCGCTGCAGCAGGCGGCCGGGCCGCAGACCACGGCCGACTTCTCGTGGCAGAAGGCCGGCGCGCTGGTGGCCGTGGGCAATGCCCAGCGCGCCCAGGATCCCAAGGCGGCGGTGCAGACCTACGAGCGTGCCGCGCGCGAAGACCGCCAGTCCGTCACCGCGCTGAGCAACCTCGCGGTGGCGCTGAACGAGACCGGACAGGGCGCGCGCGCCAAGGCGCTGCTGGAAAAGGCGCAGTCGCTGGACCCGAGCGACGCCGTCACCGCGGCACTGCTGCGCCAGACGCAGCAGGCGCTGGCGGACGACCAGGACCGCAGCCGCCAGCAGTACATCGACGACGCCGTCAAGGACCTTGCCGCGCGTTTCCGCAGCCCGCCGACGCGCCCGTCCCCAGCTGCCGACGACTGGACTTCGCCGGTGCTGGCGCTCTCGGTGCTGCCCTTCCAGGATCTGACCCTGCCCGGCGGCGGCGGGCGCATCGGTCTGGACACGCTGGTGCAGCAGGAGCTGATCCGCGAGCTGCAGCAGCGCGGCTACACGCTGGTCGAACGCCGGCTGCTCGACAAGGTGCTGGCCGAGGTCAGGCTGGGGTCATCGGAGCTGGCCGACCAGGACACCCAGATCCGCCTGGGCCGGGTGCTGGCGGCCAGGCTGATGGTGTCGGGCGTGCTGAGCTCGCAGGGCGGCGGCGTCGGCGCTTCGGTGCGCGCCATCGACACCGAGACGACCCAGCTTGCACTGGTGCGCATCGAGCCCGCCGTCGCCGCCTTCGATCCGGCGCGGCTGGCCGCCAGCCTGGCGCAGTCGGTGGCGCAGACGGTGCAGGACAAGTACCCGCTGAAGGGCCGCATCGCCGCCTTCGATGGCCAGCAGGCCATCCTCAACCTCGGCCGCAAGCACGGGGTCGCGGTGGGTCAGTCCTTCAATGTGCTGAGCCGCGGCGAGCCCATCGAGCTCAACGGCCGCGTCCTGGGTTACAAGGAAAGCCGCATCGCGCAGGTCACCATCACCGAAGTCCAGGACCTGCTTTCCTACGGCCGCATCGCCAACGCGCAGGCTGCACTCGAAAAAAATCAGAGGGTCATCGCACGCAAGGAATGAAGGCCGGACATCACCCCCCCCATGCCTCGTTAGTTCCGCCGGCCGGTGCGCTGCACCGGGCCCGGCTCTTGGCCTTTGTAGGGCTGGCGCTGGGCCTGGGTGCCGCTGCCGCGGCCGGCCTGCCTGCGGTCGTGGTGTGGGACTTCGACAACCAGAGCGCAGCAGCCGCGCCCGGCGACCGCAGCGACTTCCTCCGGCGCTCGCTGTCGGAGAACCTCACCGCCGCGCTGCTGCAGGTGCCCGGTCTGCCGGTGGTCGAGCGCCAGCGCCTGAAGGACCTGCTCGCCGAACAGAAGGTGGCCGCCAGCGAGCTGGCCGACGAGGACGCGCGCCTGCGCCTGGGCCGCATCGTCGGCGCCGCGCGCATGGTCTTCGGCGGCTACATCGTGCTCGGCGACGAAGTGCAGGTGCATGTGCGCCTCATCGACACCGCCACATCCCGCGTGCTCTTCGCGGACGAAGCCAGCGGCTCCGTGGCCGCCGTGATGCAGGACGTCGAGCCGCTGAACCGGCACCTCGCCCAGGCCCTGGGCGGTGCCGCCCCGGGCACGCCGCGCCGCTTCGCACCGGCCACCTGGCAGGCCTACGACCACGCCCTGGCACTGGCCGACGCCGGCCGGCTCGACGCCGCCGTGCAGGCCCTGCAGGACCTGCTGGCGCAGGACAAGGATTTCGCCCCTGCCGAGCGACAGCTGGTCGCCCTGCTGGACCGCATGGCCCGACGCTAGGACGCCGATGCCCGCCTCGCATTGCACTCCCCGCTGCACTTTCGCGCCCCGGCAGCTGGCCACGGTCTGCGCCTGCCTGCTGGCCGCCGCCCTGCCCGGCCGCGCGCTGGCGCAGACGCCGCCCGATGCCGGCCGCCTGCTCGAGGAGACACGCCCGCCGCCGCGCCCGGCGCTGCCCCCGCTGACGCCGCCCAAGCTCATCGACGCGCCGGTGCGCCCCGCAGTCACCATGCCCGAGGGCATGACGGTGATGGTGAGCGGCTTTCGCATCAGCGGCGCCTTGTCCTTTCCCGCCGAACAGCTGGCCGCGCTGGTGCAACCCTGGGCCGGCCGGCGACTGGACATCGCGGGCCTGAACGAAGCCGCCGGTGCGATCACGCGCCACTACCAGGCCGCCGGCCAGCTGCTCAGCTACGCCTACCTGCCGGCCCAGCGCGTCGCCGACGGCGTCATCGAGATCGCCGTGCTGGAAGGCCGGCTGGGTGCGGTGCAGATCGTCAGTGCGCAGGACGTGCGGCTGAAGGACGAGGTCATCCAGGCCCACACCGAAGGCCTGCCCGACAAGCCGCCGCTTCTGCAGCAGGACGTCGAGCGCCGGCTGCTGCTGCTGAACGACATCCCCGGCGTCGCCGCGCGCGCCGCCTTCACGCCTGGCGCCGCGCCGGGCAGCGCCGACATGGTGGTCTCGGTGGCCGAGGACGAACCGCTGGCCATCAGCGCCGAATTCAACAACCACGGCACGCGTTCGACCGGCGAGTACCGCGCCGGCGTGAACCTGCAGCTGCGCGACCTCTTCGGCTGGGGCGACAGCTACACGCTGCGCGGCATGGCGTCGAACAAGGGCGGCCTGGTCAGCGGCAGCCTCGCGGCCAGCCTGCCGGTGGCCGGCGACGGCTACAGGATCGGCGCCAGCCTGTCGCGGCTGAGCTACCAGCTGGCCGGCGCCTTCGCCTCGCTGGGCGCCACCGGCAGCGCCGACACCCTGGGTATGGATGGCAGCTGGGCAGCGCTGCGCAGCGCCGACACCAACGCCACCTTCAAGCTCGGCTTCGACCACAAGAAGCTGCTCGACCAGACCCAGCTCATCGGCATCACGCACCCCAAGCGTGACGACGTGTTTTCGCTGACTGCCAGCTTCGACCGCCGCGACGGCTGGGGCGGGCTGAACGCCGGCAGCATCACCGGCTACGCCGGCTTCCTGAAGCTGCTCGACGCCACCGCTGTCAGCGACGACAACGACCCGGCAACCGGCCTGCACACGCAGCGCGCCTGGCGCAAGGTGGGCGCGCAATTCGCCCGCCAGCAGGCCCTGGGCGGGCCCTACAGCGTCTACCTGCGGCTGGCCGCCCAGGCCTCGGGCGGCAACCTCGACAGCTCGGAAAAGTTCGGCCTCGCCGGCCCCTACGCGGTGCGCGCCTACGCCCCGGGCGAAGCCTCGGTGGACCAGGGCGGGCAGGCCAGCCTGGAACTGCGCTACGCCCAGGACTACCTCGGCGGCAGCCTGCTGTGGTCGCTGTTCACCGACTATGCCGAGGGCCTGGTCAACCGCCTGCCGGTGGTGCCCGGCGGCAACCATCTGCACCTCAACGGCAGCGGCCTGGCCGTGCAGTGGAACGGCGGCGCGGTGGCCCTGAACGCCTCGCTGGCCTGGCGCGGCCGCCGCATGCCCACGGCCGAGGGCGGCGACCCGCAGCCGCGCGTTTACCTGCAGCTGGTGGTCACGCCCTGACGCACGCTGCCCGGAGTCGAACATGCCCGCACACCACGCCACGCCGCCCGCCC
>CAIWPS010000461.1 GCA_903914615.1 uncultured beta proteobacterium
ATCAGGCCGCTTTCCTCGGCGATGGGCAGGAAGCTCGAAGGCGCCAGCAGGCCATCCTGCGGGTGCGGCCAGCGCACCAGGGCCTCGAAGCCGGCAAGCCGGTGCGGCGCGCCGGCGGCGCCCTGGAGGGCGAACACCGGCTGGTACTCCACCGCCAGCGCACCCTGGTCGATGGCCTGCCGCAGCTCGCCTTCCAGCCGCAGCCGCGCCGACACCGCCTGGTGCAGGCTGGCGTCGAAGACGGCATAGCGCGCCTTGCCGGCGTGCTTGGCCTTGTACATGGCGATGTCGGCGTCGCGCAGCACGGCCCCGGCGCTGTCGTAGCCCAGGGCGCTGAAGGTGATGCCGATGCTGGCGCTGGCGATGAGTTCGACGTCGCCGACGACGAAGGGCCGGCGCAGCGCTTCCATCAGCCGCTCGGCGAGCACGATGGCGTCGCGCTCATGGCCGATCTGGTCGGCCAGGATGGCGAACTCGTCGCCGCCCAGCCGCGCCAGGACGTCGCTGGGCCGCAGCTTTTCCTGCACCCGGCGCGCCATCTGCTGCAGCAGTTCATCGCCGGCGTTGTGGCCCAGGCTGTCGTTGACGAGCTTGAAGCGGTCGAAGTCCAGGAACATCACCGCCCAGGGGTGGCTGCGGTCGGTCTGGTAGCGCGCCACCGCGCCGTCCAGGCATTCGATGAAGCGGCGGCGGTTGGGCAGGCCGGTGAGCGCGTCGTGGTAGGCCAGGTGTTCCAGCCCGGCCTCGGCGCGGCGGCGCGCGCTCACGTCCTGGGCCTGCAGGATCAGGCAGGGCTGCTCGGCATCGGGCTCGGTGAAGAAGCTGCAGTGCAGCGACAGCCAGACCGTGCTGCCGTCGCGGTGGCGGCAGCGCAGTTCGCAGGCGAAGCCCTGGAACTCGCGGCCGTCGCTCAGGCCCAGCCGGCCGTCCAGGGCGCGGCGGTCCTCGTCCTGCACCAGGTCCTGGAAGCGCCGCTGCTGCAGCTCGGCCTCGGGCACGCCCAGCAGGCCGGCCAGCGCCGGGTTGGCCTGCAGGATGCGGCCGCCGAAGTCCAGCAGCGCCATGCCGATGGAGGCGTGCGTGAAGGCGCTGTGGAAGCGCCTTTCGCTGGCCTGCAGTTCCTGCAGGTGGCGGGTGGCGGCAACGGCCTCGCGATCGGCCAGGCTGGCCTCGCGCGCGGCGACGTCGGCGCTGGCCTCGCGCATCGCCTCCTGCGCCTCCTGCTGGCGGAAGAAGAGGTGCAGCGTCACCAGCAGCATGGCCAGCAGCGGCACCATCACCATCAGCACGCCGTAGCCCTGCAGCCGGTAGACCACGTACAGCAGGGTGGCCACGCTGGCGCTGCCGGCATAGGCCATGCCGACCCAGCGAAAGACGCTGAAGAGGTCGAGGAACTGGAAGTAGCGCTCGTTGCGCTTCAGGTGCATCACGCCGGCCACGAGCAGGGCGTTGACGAAGAAGTAGGCCGCGGACGCCACCAGCATGGCGGCGAGCAGCGCGGCGGCGCCGAAGCGGTCGTCGCCGGCCGCGCGCGCCTGCACGGCCGCCAGCGGGCCGCCGGCGCACCACATCGCCAGCGTCGCGCTGGCGGGGCTGAAGAGGCGGCTCGTCCAGCGCTTGCTGGTGCGCGCCGAGCCCATCATGGCCTCGCCGGCGGCCACCACCGCCGCCGCCGCCGGGCCCAGCAGCAGCAGGGCCAGGAAGATGAAGATCTCGCCCGCCGCGTAGGACTGCTTGGTGCCCGGCACGCGCACCGGGAAGAGCCCGGCGCCGACGGCCAGCGCCAGGGCCACGCCGGTCTGCAGCCACACCGTCCAGGGCTGCTGCGCCAGCAGCACCGCGCCCGCCAGCTGCACCGCCGCACCGACCCCGAACACCGACCACCAGTAGAGGGTGGCACGGCGGTTGTAGTCGGGCATCAGCGCCGCATGCAGCCGGCGCCACCAGGGCGGGCGCGGCAGCGGCGCCTGCGGCCACACGCCGCTCACCCTGTCGGCTCCCGGCCTGCCATGGCCGCCCCGGCCGGCGGGGCTGGTCGGGGGGCAAAGGCGGCTGAAGGCATGGTCAGTGGAGCACCGTCTCCCGGGGCTGACCCGGTGCCGGCGACGTGTCGTCCGGGTGCAGCAGAAGGTGGCTCAGGCGCGAGGATACGTCCTGCGCCGGCTGCGGCCGCGCCAGCAGGTAGCCCTGGCCCAGGCGGCAGCCCATCTCGCGAAGCTGTTCGAGCTGGCTCGCCGTCTCGATGCCTTCGGCCACCACCGCCTTGCCCAGCGAGCTGCCGAGCAGGATGATGCTGCGCACCACGGCCGCCTCGTTGGTGCTGCTGCCCAGGCGGCTGACGAAGCTGCGGTCGATCTTCAGGCAGTCGATGGGCAGCGTCGACAGGTGCGACAGGCTGGAGTAGCCGGTGCCGAAGTCGTCGATGGCCAGCGCCACGCCCAGGCGCCGCAGCTCGGCCAGCACCGGCAGCGCGCCTTCCAGGCGCGACATCAGGATGTTCTCGGTCAGCTCCAGGCAGAGGTGGCTCGGCTGCAGGCCGCTTTCCACCAGCGCGCGCGTGACGCGGGCCACGAAGGCGCCGTGGGCGATGTCGTGGCCCGAGACGTTGACGTTCATCGTCAGCCCGGCATAGGCGGGGTCGGTCTGCTGCCACTGGCGCAGCTGGTGGCAGGCGCAGTGCAGCACGAAGTCGGTCAGCCGCAGCATCAGCCCGGCTTCCTCGGCGATGGGCAGGAAACTGGCCGGGCTGATGGTGCCGTCGCTGGGGTGGTGCCAGCGCACGAGGGCCTCGAAGCCGGCGATGCGGCCCGCGGGCGCCGGCCCGCCGAGTTCGCACACGGTCTGGTAGGCCACCGTCAGGCGGCCCTCGTCGATGGCGCGGCGCAGGTCGCCTTCCAGGCGCAGGCGGTCGGCGACCTCGGTGTGCAGGCTGGCGTCGAAGAGCGCGTAGCGCGCCTTGCCGGCGCCCTTGGCCTTGTACATCGCGGTGTCGGCGTCGCGCAGCACGTCCTCGGGGTTGGTGTAGCCCAGGGCGCTGAAGGTGATGCCGATGCTGGCGCTGGTCATGAGCTCGGTGCCGGCGACCAGGAAGGGCTGCTTCATCGCCTCCATCAGACGGTCGGCCAGGGCCACGGCGTCGCGTTCGTGTTCGAGCTGGCGCACCAGCACCGCGAACTCGTCGCCACCGAGCCGGGCCACGATGTCGTGCGGGCGCAGGCTGCCCTGGATGCGGCGCGAGACCTGGACCAGGAAGTCGTCGCCGGCCTTGTGGCCGAGGCTGTCGTTGATGAGCTTGAAGCGGTCGAAGTCCAGGAACATCACCGCGTAGGCTTCCTGAAAATCGTCCAGCGCGGCCTCCACGGCCTGCGCCAGGTGTTCATGGAAGCGGCGCCGGTTGGGCAGGCCGGTGAGGGCGTCGTGGAAGGCGATGTGGTGCAGGCCTTCCTCGGCCTTGCGGCGGGCGGCGATGTCCTGCACCTGCAGGATCAGGCAGGGCGCGTCGGCACCGGGCTCGGAGAAGAAGCTGCAATGCGCCGCCACCCACACCGCCTCGCCGCTGCTGTGGCAGCAGCGCAGCTCGAGCGCGAAGCCCTCGAAGTCATGGCCGTTGGCCAGCCCCAGCTGCTGCTCGATCGGCACGCGGTCGGCTTCCAGCACGAGGTCCTGGAAGCGCAGGGCCAGCAGCTCCTCGCCGCTGCGGCCCAGCAGCGCCCGCAGCGCCGGGTTGGCCTGCCGGATGTGGCCCTCGAAGCCGAGCAGCGCCATGCCGATGGAGGCGTGGGTGAAGGCGCTGTGGAAGCGCCGCTCGCTGGCCTCGAGCTCGCGCACGTGGCGCGCGGCGAGCTCCTGCTCGCGCCCCAGCGCCTCGGCGCCGGCCACCCGCACCGCCTCGGCCGCCTCCTGCTGGCGGAAGAAGTAGTGCAGCGTGGCCAGCATCATGGCCAGCACCGGCACCATGGCCATCAGCACCCCCAGGCCGGACTGGCGGTAGGTCAGGTACAGCAGCGCCGCCACGGCCGCGCTGCCGGTGTAGGTGATGCCCAGCCAGCCGAAGACGCCGAACAGGTCCGACAGCCGCAGCCGCTCGTTGCGCTTCAGGCGCGGCACCGCCGTCACCAGCAGCGTGTTGAGCACGAAGTAGGCGATGGCGAAGACCATGGTGGCGACGATCATCACGCCCGGGTTGCCGCCGGTGCGCGCGACCAGCCCGCTGAGCAGCGACCCCGAGACCACCATCGCCAGCGCCGCCATCGGCGGGCTGGCGATGCGGCTGCTCCAGCGCCGCGAGGTGCGCCAGGAGCCCACCGCGGCCTCGCCGGCGGCGGCCAGCACGGCGGCTTCGGGGCCGTGCATCAGCAGCAGCAGGAAGATGAAGATCTCGCCGGCGGCGAAGGAGTTGGTGACGCGCGCGATGCGCACCGGGAAGAAGCCCGCGAGCATGGCGATGGCGGTGCCCACCGCCGTCGCCACCCAGACCGACGCCGGCTGGGCGGCCAGGGCCCACAGCGCCCAGCCCATGACCGCGGCGCCGCCCGTGACCACGCACCACCAGTAGGCTGCCGCCTTGGCGTTGTAGTCAGGAAGGAGGGCGATGTTCAGCCGCCCCCAGGCGCTCGGGCGCGGCGGAACTTCGTCATCGCCGCGGGCGGCGTTCATCGGGCGGGTGTTCCCAGGTTCGTCTGTCTCCCCCGGGGTTTCGGCAGTTCCGGGCGCTGCTTGAGGCGCCGGGGCCCGCCTAGGCGCCGGCGGCCGGCGGGCGGGCGCCGAACAGCGCCGTGCCCACGCGCACCAGGGTCGCCCCTTCGGCCACCGCGGCCTCGAGGTCGGCGCTCATGCCCATCGACAGCGTGTCCAGCGCCAGGCCCTGCGCCCGCAGCGCCGCCAGCAGTTCGCCCAGCGCATGGTGCGCTCGGCGCTGGGCGTCGAAGCCGGCCGCGGGCTCGGGGATGGCCATGAGCCCGCGCAGCTGCAGCCGCGGCAGGGCCGCCACCGCCTGCGCGACGCCGGCCACCTCGGCAGGTGCCAGCCCGGCCTTGCTGGCCTCGCCGCTGATGTTGACCTGCAGGCACAGCTGCAGCGGCGCCAGGCCGGGCGGGCGCTGCTCCGACAGGCGCTGCGCGATCTTCAGCCGGTCCACGCTGTGCACCCAGTCGAAATGCTCGGCCACGGTGCGCGTCTTGTTGCCCTGCAAGGGGCCGATGAGGTGCCACTGCAGGCTGCCGCGCAGGTCGGCCAGGGCCTCGATCTTGGCCAGCGCCTCCTGCACGTAGTTCTCGCCGAAGGCATGCTGGCCGGCGGCATGGGCCTCGCGCACCGCGGCCGCGGGCTGCGTTTTGCTCACCGCCAACAGCTGCACGCTGGCCGTGCTGCGCCCGGCCGTGGCACAAGCCTCGGCGATGCGCTGCCGCACGTGTTGCAGGTTGCTCGCGATGCTGCCCATAATGCCCCGAAGCTTAAGCGCCCTCACGCGCCCGCCCGGGCGCGCACCCCCGTACCCATGGACATCACCCAGCTGCTGGCCTTCTCGGTCAAGAACAAGGCTTCCGACCTGCACCTCTCGGCCGGCCTGCCGCCGATGATCCGCGTGCATGGCGACGTGCGGCGCATCAATGTCGAGCCGCTGGACCACAAGATGGTCCACGGCATGGTGTACGACATCATGAACGACGCCCAGCGCAAGCACTACGAAGACACGCTGGAGTGCGACTTCTCGTTCGAGATCCAGGGCCTGGCGCGCTTCCGCGTCAATGCCTTCAACCAGAACCGCGGCGCGGGCGCCGTGTTCCGCACCATTCCCAGCAAGATCCTGACGCTGGAACAGCTGGGCACGCCCAAGGTCTTCGCCGAACTGGCGCTCAAGCCGCGCGGCCTGGTGCTGTGCACGGGGCCCACGGGCTCGGGCAAGAGCACGACGCTGGCGGCCATGGTCAACCACCTCAACGAGAACGAATACGGGCATGTGCTGACGGTGGAAGACCCGATCGAGTTCGTGCACGAGAGCAAGAAGTGCCTCATCAACCAGCGCGAGGTCGGCCCGCACACGCTGTCCTTCGCCAACGCGCTGCGCTCGGCGCTGCGCGAGGACCCCGACGCCATCCTGGTCGGCGAAATGCGCGACCTGGAGACCATCCGCCTGGCGCTCACCGCGGCCGAGACCGGCCACCTCGTCTTCGGCACCCTGCACACGAGCAGCGCCGCCAAGACCATCGACCGCGTGGTGGACGTGTTCCCGGCGGCCGAAAAGGAAATGGTGCGGGCCATGCTGTCCGAATCGCTGGTGGCGGTGATCTCGCAGACGCTGTGCAAGCTCAAGGACGGCAGCGGCCGCGTCGCCGCGCACGAGATCATGATCGCCACCAGCGCCATCAAGAACCTCATCCGCGAAAACAAGATCGCGCAGATGTACTCCAGCATCCAGACCGGCCAGAACATGGGGATGCAGACGCTGGACCAGAATCTCTCCGACCTCGTGCGCCGCAACCTCGTCTCGCCGGCCGAGGCGCGCGCCAAGGCCAAGATCCCCGAGAACTTCCCAGGGTAGGACCATGGAACGCGACCAGGCTTCGAAATTCGTCAATGACCTGCTGCGGCTGATGGTCAGCCGCAACGGCAGCGACCTCTTCCTGACCGCCGACTTCCCGCCCGCCATCAAGGTCGACGGCAAGGTCACCAAGGTCAGCCCGCAGCCGCTCACCGGCCAGCACACGCTGGCGCTGGCGCGCGCGGTGATGAACGACAAGCAGGGCGCCGAATTCGAGCGCACCAAGGAGTGCAACTTCGCCATCAGCCCGCAGGGCGTGGGCCGCTTCCGCGTCAATGCCTTCATCCAGCAGGGGCATGTCGGGCTGGTCTTCCGCACCATCCCGGCCACCCTGCCCACCATCGACGGCCTGGGCCTGCCGGTGGTGCTGAAGGAGGTGGCGATGACCAAGCGCGGCCTGGTCATCTTCGTCGGCGCCACCGGCTCGGGCAAGAGCACCTCGCTGGCGGCCATCGTCGATCACCGCAACGAGAACTCCTACGGCCACATCATCACGGTCGAGGACCCGGTGGAGTTCGTGCACCCGCACAAGAACTGCATCATCACCCAGCGCGAACTCGGCATCGACACCGACAGCTGGGAGGTGGCGCTGAAGAACACCCTGCGCCAGGCGCCCGACGTCATCCTGATGGGCGAGATCCGCGACCGCGAGACCATGGAGCACGCCGTGTCCTTCGCCGAGACCGGCCACCTCTGCCTGGCCACGCTGCACGCCAACAGCGCCAACCAGGCGCTGGACCGCGTCATCAACTTCTTCCCCGAGGAGCGCCGCCAGCAGCTGCTGATGGACCTGTCGCTGAACCTCAAGGCCCTGGTCAGCCAGCGCCTGATGCCGCGCGAACAGGGGCGCGGGCGCGTCGCGGCGGTGGAGATCCTGCTCAACACGCCGCTCATCGGCGACATGATCTTCAAGGGCGAGATCAGCGAGATCAAGGAGCTGATGAAGCGCAGCCGCGAGCTCGGCATGCAGACCTTCGACCAGAGCCTGTTCGACCTCTACGAAGGCCACCACATCACCTACGAGGACGCGCTGCGCAACGCCGACTCGGTCAACGACCTGCGGCTGCAGATCAAGCTGCAGAGCCAGCGTGCGCGCACCAACGACCTGTCGGCCGGCACCGAGCACATGCGCGTGATGTGAGCCCCCGGCTCGCCGCGCCCGCGCCCCCCGAGGGGGTGCTCGCCAGCGGACCGGCAGAGCCGGTTTCGCGGCTCATGCACGAGGGCACCTGCGGCGGGGAGGCGTCCGTGTCTGCAGTGGCTACCATCACGGCATGAGCACCCGCACCTACGAACCTTCCGCACCGCGCCGCGTCGCCTTCCTGGGCCTGGGCGTCATGGGCCACCCGATGGCCGGCCACCTGGCGCGCGCCGGCCACCACGTCACGGTCTACAACCGCACCGCCGCCAAGGCTGCGGCCTGGGCCGCGGCGTACGGCGGCAGCACGGCGGCGACCCCGCGGGCCGCGGCCGCCGGCGCTGAATTCGTCTTCGCCTGCGTCGGCAACGACGACGACCTGCGCGCCGTCACCCTGGGCGCCGATGGCGCCTTCGCAGGCATGGCGCCCGGCGCGGTGTTCGTCGACCACACCACGGCCTCGGCTGCGATCGCGCGCGAGCTGCATGCCGCGGCGCGGGCGCTGGGCCTGCACTTCATCGACGCCCCGGTCTCCGGCGGCCAGGCCGGTGCCGTCAACGGCGCGCTCACCGTGATGTGCGGCGGTGACGCCGCGCCCTTCGATGCCATGAAGCCGGTGGCGCTGAACTTCGCCAAGGCCGTCACGCGCATCGGCGAAAGCGGCGCGGGCCAGCTCGCCAAGATGGTCAACCAGGTCGCCATCGCCGGCCTCGTGCAGGGCCTGGCCGAGGCCGTCGCCTTCGGTCAGCGCGCCGGGCTGGAGATGCCGCTGGTGCTGGACGTCATCGGCAAGGGCGCGGCGCAGAGCTGGCAGATGGACAACCGCGGCAAGACCATGGTCGAGGACAAGTTCGACTTCGGCTTCGCGGTGGACTGGATGCGCAAGGACCTGGGCCTGGTGCTCGACGAGGCGCGCCGCAACGGCGCCCAGATGCCGGTGACGGCGCTGGTGGACCAGTTCTACGCCGAGGTGCAGGCGCTGGGAGGGCGGCGCTGGGACACGTCCAGCCTGATCCGCCGCCTCAAGAAGGCCTGAGCGCTAGTTCGGCGCCGCGGCGCTGGCCGCCGGCGCCGCGGCGCGTTTGTTGTCGGGCCGGCCGAGCGCGGCGAGTTCCTCTTCGCTCAGGATCTCGAACACCCGCACCACCTTCTGCACGCCCGAGACCGAGCGCGCCAGCTCGGCGCCGCGGGTGCCCTCGCGCTCGGTGACGCGGCCCATCAGGTAGACGACGCCGCGTTCGGTGACGACCTTGTAGGCGTTCGCCTGCACGTCCTTGGCGTCGACCAGCGTCGCCTTGACCTTGCTGCTGAGGAAGCTGTCGTTGGAGCGCGAGCCCAGCGAGCTGTTGCCCGCCA
The DNA here is from genome assembly GCA_903914615.1 of uncultured beta proteobacterium. Taxonomy (GTDB): domain Bacteria; phylum Pseudomonadota; class Gammaproteobacteria; order Burkholderiales; family Burkholderiaceae_C; genus Rubrivivax. The sequence continues at coordinate 9,036 of CAIWPS010000461.1, forward strand.
CCACCAGCTCGTTGACCACCGAGCGCACGTTCTCGACCTTGGCCACCGCCGCCTCCACCGCGGTGCGTTCGGCTTCGCCCGGCACTTCGCCGGTCAGCAGCACGAGCCGGTTGTAGCTGGTGACGTTGACGTGGCCCAGCGTGGCCAGGTCGCTGATGCGCGAGCCGGCCTTCAGCTCGATGGCCTGGTCCTCGACCTGGATGCCGGTGGTGCGGCGGTCGGTGACGACGAGGCCGCTGCCGACGACGGCGCCGCCCAGCAGCAAGGGCGCGCAGCCCGAGAGCCCGCCGGCCAGGGCCGTGCACAGCAGCGCGGCCGCAGCAGCGCCGCGGGTGAGCTTGGTATCGATCACAGGTTCTGTTCCCCCATCAACTGGAAATCGACCGCATCGCACAGGCAATGCAGGATGAGCAACTGCACTTCGGCCACGCGCGCGGCACGTTCGTGCGGCACGGGCACCAGCACGTCGGTCTCGGCGAGCAGCTCGCCGAAGGCCTGCGAGCCGCGGCCGGCGAGCACGACGATGGTCATGTCCTTGGCCTGCGCCGCCGAGATCACTGCCGTGCTGTGGCCCTCGCCATCGTCGATGTACAGCAGCACGTCGCCGGGCAGGCCCAGCGCACGCACCTGCAGCACGGCCTCGGCGCCATGCGCCGGCAGCGCCATCGCGGCCAGCGGCGGGCGCTCGCGTTCGAAGCGGCCGGCCAGCAGGCGCGCCATGTGCGGCGCCAGCGCTGCGCCGGCGCCGCTGCCCGCGGCCATCACCTTGCCGCCGTTGGTCAGTGCGGCCAGCAGCGCCGCCGTGGCCTCGGCGATGGGCCGCGCCAACAGTTCGGCGGCCTGGTACTTGAGGTCGGCGCTGTCGAAGAATTGCTGCTGGATGCGCTGCTCGACCATGGTCATGGATCATATGACGCCGCCCCGGCGCGGCGGTTCCGCATTCACGCGCCGTCGAAGGCGGCCTGCAACCATTCGATACCGTCGCCGTCGATGGCCACGACGTCGAAGCGGCAGGGCGGCGGCGCGGCAAAGCGCAGCAGGTAGTGTTGCGCCGCGTAACGCAGCCGCTGCTGCTTGCGCGCACCCACGCTGGCTGCGGCGCCGCCCTGCGCGCGGCTGGCGCGGGCCCGAACCTCGACGAAGACCAGCGTGCCGTCGCGGTCGCGCAGCACGAGATCGATCTCGCCGCCGCGGGCGTGCGGGCCGCGAGCGACCCGATAATTGCGTTCCACCAGCACCAGCCCGCGCGCTTGCAGCCAGGCCAGCGCGCGGTTCTCGGCCGCTTCGCCGCGCGCCTGCGTACCGACCGCCGTGTCGTCTGCGGACACCCGCTTCGTGAACATCGACCCCTCCCTGCTTCTGCGCGCCGCCGCGCAGGCCACGGGCCACCAGCAGCACCGCCCGGGCACGCTGTACATGGTGGCCACGCCCATCGGCAACCTGGCCGACCTGACGCTGCGCGCAATCCACATTCTGGGCCTCGTCGATGCGCTGGCCTGCGAGGACACGCGTGTCGGCGGCCAGCTGATGGCGCATCTGGGCTTGAGCAAGCCGCTGCTGGCGCTGCACGCCCACAACGAGCACGAGGCCGCCGCCGCGGTGCTGGCGCGGCTGGCGCGCGGCGAGTCGGTGGCCTATGCCAGCGACGCCGGCACGCCGGCCTTGTCCGACCCCGGCGCCACCCTGGTCGCCGCCGCCGCAGCCGCCGGCCACGGCGTCGTGCCGGTGCCGGGGCCGAGCAGCGCGCTGGCCGCGCTCAGCGTTGCCGGCGACACGCAGGCGGCGGGCTTCGTCTTCACCGGCTTCCTGCCGGCCAAGGGCGCCGAGCGCCGCGCCCTGCTCGCGGCCGTGCTGGCCGACCCGCGCGCGCAGATCCTCTTCGAAGCCCCGCACCGCATCCACGAGCTGGCGGCCGCGCTGGCCGAGGCGGCGCCGGCGCGGCGCGTCACGCTGTGCCGCGAACTGACCAAGCAGTTCGAGACCGTGGTGACGCAGCAGGCCGCCGCGCTGCCGGCCTGGCTGGCCGCCGACCCGAACCGCGGTCGCGGCGAATTCGTGCTCGTGCGGCACGCGCTGCCCGTGGCCGCGGTCGACGCCGCCGCGCTGCCCGCCGAGGTGCTGCGCACGCTGCGCGTGCTGCTGCGCGAATTGCCGCTGAAGCAGGCCGTGACGCTGGCCGCCGAGATCAGCGGCGCGCCGCGCAACGCGATCTACGCGCAGGCACTGGCCGATCGCGATGCAGCTGACGTAGGCGCCGAAGGCGGCGATGCCTGAGCCCGCCGCGCACCCGGCCCAGCGCTGGCTGACCCAACGCACCGCGCACCTGCCGCCCACCGTGCGCGGGCTGATCTGGTCGGCCTGCAGCGGCGCCCTGTTCTGCCTGCTCAACGCCACCATGCGCGGCCTGGCCCAGCACCTGCCGCCGCTGCAGACGCAGTTCCTGCGCTACCTCTTCGGCTTCCTGGTGATGCTGCCGCTGGTGCTGCGTGCCGGGCCCGCCAGCTACTGGCCCCAACAAGTCGGCGGGCAGTTCACGCGCGGCGCCGTGCACACGCTGGGGCTGGTGCTGTGGTTCCTGGCGCTGGGCCACATCCCGCTGGCCGACACCACCGCCATCGGCTTCACCGGCCCCATCTTCATCATGCTCGGCGCCGGGCTCTTCCTGCGCGAGCCGATGCGCTGGGAACGCTGGCTGGCCACCGGCATCGGCTTCGTCGGCGTGCTCATCGTCGTCGGCCCCAAGCTCTCGGGCAGCGGTGGCGGCCACCACCTGCTGATGCTGGCCTCGGCGCCGGTGTTCGCCACCAGCTTTCTGCTGACCAAGGTGCTCACGCGCAGTGAACGCGCGGGCGTCATCGTCGTCTGGCAGGCCATCAGCGTCACGCTCTTCAGCCTGCCGATGGCGCTGTGGGTGTGGCAGTGGCCGGGTGTCTGGCAGTGGCTGGGCTTCGTCGTCTGCGGCCTGCTGGGCAGCGCCGGGCACTACTGCCTGACGCGCTCGTTCAGCATCGCCGACATCTCCTCGACGCAGTCGGTGAAGTTCCTCGACCTCGTCTGGTCGGCGGGGCTGGGCTGGCTGATGTTCAGCGAGGCCCCGACCGGCACCACGCTGCTGGGCGGCGCGGTGATCTGTGCCGCTACGCTGTGGGTGGCGCGGCGCGAGCACCGTGGGGACAAGGATGCGCCGGACGCCTCGCCCTGAGCCGCCCTGAGACAATCGGCACCCCGCCGTCGCCCACGAAAGCCGCCCCATGATCTCCCGCGAACCGACCTTGGAGCGCCTGGCCATCGCGCAGGCGCTGATGCTCGAACCCTTCGGCCTGTCGGAGGCGTCGATGGCGCAGGCGCTGGCGACCATCGGCGAGCACCGCATCGACGACGCCGACCTCTACTTCCAGACCACCCGCCACGAGGGCTGGAGCCTGGAGGAAGGCATCGTCAAGAGCGGCAGCTTCAGCATCGACCAGGGCGTGGGTGTGCGCGCCGTGGCCGGCGAGAAGACCGCCTTCGCCTATTCCGACGACCTGAGCCTGGAAGCGCTGCTGGACGCCGCGCGCACCGTGCGCACCATTGCCGCGGCGGGCCAGAACAAGCGCGTAAAGGTCCAGCGCAGGCCGCGTGCGGCCGGCAGCCGCATCCTCTACGCCCCCACCGACCCCATCGCCACGCTGGACAGCGCGCAGAAGGTGGCGCTGCTGGAGAAGGTCGAGAAGCTGGCGCGTGCCAAGGACCCGCGCATCGTGCAGGTGATGGCCAGCCTGGGCGCCGAGTACGACGTCGTGCTGGTGGCGCGCGCCGACGGCACGCGCGCGGCCGACGTGCGCCCGCTGGTGCGCCTGAACGTCACCGTCATCGCCGAGCAGACGGTGGCCGGCGTGGTGCGGCGCGAGGTCGGCAGCGGCGGCGGCGGCGGCCGCTTCGGCCTGGGCTACTTCCGGGACGAGGTCATCGAAGGCTACGTCCAGCATGCCGTCACCGCGGCGCTCACCAACCTCGACAGCCGCCCCGTGCCGGCCGGCGAGATGACGGTCGTGCTCGGCCCGGGCTGGCCCGGCGTGCTGCTGCACGAGGCCGTCGGCCATGGCCTGGAAGGCGACTTCAACCGCAAGGGCAGCAGCACCTTCGCCGGCCGCGTCGGCCAGCGCGTGGCGGCCAAGGGCGTGACGGTGCTCGACGACGGCACCCTGGCCGACCGCCGCGGCAGCCTCAACGTCGATGACGAAGGCCATGCCACGCAGCGCAACGTGCTCATCGAGGACGGCATCCTGCGCGGCTACATGCAGGACAGCCTGAACGCGCGCCTGATGGGCGTGGCGCCCACCGGCAACGGCCGCCGCGAGAGCTATGCCAGCCTGCCGATGCCGCGCATGACCAACACCTACATGCTGGCCGGCACGAAGACGAAGGAGGAGATCATCGCCAGCATGAAGCGGGGCCTGTACGCCACCAACTTCGGCGGCGGCCAGGTCGACATCACCAGCGGCAAGTTCGTCTTCAGCGCCAGCGAGGCCTTCTGGGTCGAGAACGGCAAGGTGCTGTACCCGGTGAAGGGCGCCACCATCGTCGGCAACGGCCCCGAGGCGATGACGCGGGTGAGCATGATCGGCAACGACCTCGAGCTCGACACCGGCGTCGGCGTCTGCGGCAAGGAAGGGCAGAGCGTGCCGGTGGGCGTGGGCCAGCCAACGCTGCGCATCGAAAGGCTGACGGTGGGAGGCACCGCTTGACCGTCGCCTACGCCGACATCGAGGCCGCTGCCTTGCGGCTCGCCGGCCAGGTGCTGGACACGCCTTGCGTCGAAAGCAAGACGCTGTCGCAGATAGCCGGCTGCCAGGTCTTCCTGAAGTTCGAGAACCTGCAGTTCACGGCCTCGTTCAAGGAACGTGGCGCGCTCAACAAGCTGTCGGCACTCCTGGCCTCGGGCGTGGCGCCCAAGGGCGTCATCGCCGCCTCGGCCGGCAACCATGCCCAGGGTGTGGCGCACCACGCGCAGCGCCTGGGGCTGCGCGCGGTGATCGTGATGCCGGTGACGACGCCGATGGTCAAGGTCGAGCGCACGCGCGGCTTCGGCGCCGAGGTGGTGCTGCATGGCGAGACCTTCGACGAAGCGCGCGAGCGGGCCTTGCAGCTGGCCGAGAGCGAGGGCCTGACCTTCATCCATCCCTTCGACGACGAACTCGTCATCGCCGGCCAGGGCACCATCGGCGTCGAGATGCTGCGCGCGCAGCCCGGCATCGACACCCTCGTCATCGCGGTCGGCGGCGGCGGCCTCATCAGCGGCATCGCCACCGCGGCGCGTGCGCTCAAGCCGGGGGTGGAGATCATCGGCGTGCAGACCTCGCGCTTCCCGGCCATGGTCAACGCCGTCAAGGGCACCCACCATGCGCAGGGCAGCAGCACGATTGCCGAGGGCATTGCCGTCGGCGTGCCGGGCCTGCTGACGCAGCAGATCATCCGCGACACGGTCGACGACCTCGTGCTCGTCGACGAGGGCGACATCGAGCAGGCCATCGTGATGCTGCTGGAGATCGAGAAGACGCTGGTCGAGGGCGCCGGTGCCGCCGGCCTGGCGGCGCTACTGAAGGAGCCCCAGCGCTATGCCGGCCGCAAGGTCGGCCTGGTGCTGTGCGGCGGCAACATCGACCCGCTGCTGCTGGCGGCCATCCTCGAACGCGGCATGGTGCGCGCCGGGCGGCTGGCGCGCATCCGCGTCAACGCGCGCGACACGCCGGGCGTGCTGGCGCGCATCACGGCCATCGTTGCCGAAGCGGGCGCCAACATCGACGAGGTCCACCACCAGCGGGCGTTCTCGACCTTGTCGGCGCAGAACGTGGAGGTCGAGCTGGTGCTGCAGACGCGCAACCGCGAGCATGTGCGCGAGGTCGTGGCCTGCCTGGGCCGCGCCGGCTTCGAAGCCCTCATCTCTTGAGTGTGCCCGGGGCGGCGGCGGTCGCTAGACTGACGGCGGTGCCTTACCGGAGTTCGGCTCATGACCACGCGCTACCAATGCAAGGGCTGCCAGCTGGTGTTCGAGGGCTTCGACCCCGTGCGCTTCGGCGACTTCCCCGAGCTCGTCTTCCCGCTCTGCCCGAACAACCAGCTGACCCAGCTCGACCCCACCCTGAGCCTGGACGCCAAGGCCGTCGCGCTGGAAGAGCTGGAGCAGGCGCACCCGGTCGGCCTGGCGGTGGTGGTCCAGCCCCAGGTCGAGACCAAGAAGCCGGTGCCTTCGGCCTGGGGCCAGCCGCGCGTACACAAGGCGGCAACCGAAGAGGAGAAGCAGGCCTTCGAACGCGAGCGTGCGCTCGCCGAGCTGCAGCGCCAGCGCGACAAGGCCGAGATGGATGCCGACAGCGAGGCGCGCCGGCTGGTGCAGAAGATCCAGCTCGCCATCACGAACAAGCAAGGCACGCCCAAGGGGCTCACCGGGGACATCGAGTACGGCAGCAAGGCCAATGGGGCCCAGACCCAGGCCAGCGCGAACATCATCGGCCGTGCCAGCGTGCTGTGGCTGGCTCTGGGCGCGGATTACAGCTTTCGCGCTCCGGCGTGGAAGAAGCAGTGGAAGCAGTACCAGGCCAACTTCGAGCGCCTGGTGGTGAGCGGCCAGCCCGGCAAGGGCAAGCACAACTTCCACGTCGTGCGCGTGTAGCCGGCCGCTGGCCGGCCCGTGCTACATTGCGGCCCATGCGCTTCGCATCGTTCGACTTTACGTATTTCTGGTTCTCGCACCGCTTGGCGGCTGGAGAGGCAAACGCGTAGGTTCCACGAGCGCACCGCACCCCCCAGAGACCGCCGGCAGCCCCGGCGGTTTTTTGTTGCCGGTGCCCCGCAGGCCGACACCCGAGGAAGAAGACCATGAGCCCGAAACCCGCCACAGCGGCATCCAGCGCCACCGACGAACGACTGTCGCTGTCGGAGAAGACCAGCCAAACCGACGACCAGCGCATCCGCGACGTCACGCCGCTGCCGCCGCCCGAGCACCTCATCCGCTTCTTCCCCATTGCCGGCACGCCGGTGGAGACGCTGGTCTCGGGCACGCGCAACGCCATCCGCCGCATCATGAACGGCGACGACGACCGCCTGCTGGTCATCATCGGCCCCTGCTCGATCCACGACCCGGCCGCCGCGCTCGAATACGCCCGCAGGCTCAAGGCCGAACGCGACCGCCATGCCGGCGAGCTCGAGATCGTGATGCGCGTGTACTTCGAGAAGCCGCGCACCACGGTCGGCTGGAAGGGCCTCATCAACGACCCCTACCTCGACGAGAGCTACCGCATCCACGAGGGCCTGCGCATCGCGCGCCAGCTGCTGGTGGACATCAACCGCGCCGGCGTGCCCGCGGGCAGCGAGTTCCTAGACGTCATCAGCCCGCAGTACATCGGCGACCTCATCGCCTGGGGCGCCATCGGCGCGCGCACGACCGAATCGCAGGTGCACCGCGAACTGGCCAGCGGCCTGTCGGCGCCGGTGGGCTTCAAGAACGGCACTGACGGCAACATCCGCATCGCCACCGACGCCATCCAGGCCGCGGCGCGGCCGCACCACTTCCTGTCGGTGCACAAGAACGGCCAGGTCGCGATCGTCGAGACGCGCGGCAACAAGGACTGCCACGTCATCCTGCGCGGCGGCAAGGCGCCCAACTACGACGCCGCCAGCGTGGCCGCAGCGTGCCAGGCGATCGAGGCCGCGAAGCTGCCGTGCCGCCTGATGATCGACGCCAGCCATGCCAACAGCAGCAAGCAGCACCAGAAACAGATCGAGGTGATGCAGGACGTCGGCGCCCAGCTCGCCGCGGGCAACCGCTGCATCTTCGGCGTCATGGTCGAAAGCCACCTGCTGGCCGGGGCGCAGAAGTTCACGCCCGGCAAGGACGACCCCGCGAAGCTGGACTACGGCCGCAGCATCACCGACGCCTGCATCGCCTGGGACGACTCGGCGGCCCTGCTCGACGGCCTCGCGGCCGCGGTGCGGGCACGCCGCCAGCACTGACGCCGGCCCGGGTCACCGGCGCGTTTCAGAAGGCGCGCCCGATGGTGAGGTAGCCGTGCGTGCCGCGGGGCGCGTCCAGCGCCGTCGCCACGCCCAGGCGCAGCTGCAGCGCCAGGGCGTAAAGCAGCCGGGTCTCGCCCAGCAGCTCGAAGCCGACGCCGCGGCGCCAGCGGTCGGGGCCGCTGCCGCTGTTCCAGGCGCCGCCGCCGTCGATGAAGAAGCTGGCCGAGAGGCGGTCGATGCCGAAGGGCGGCACCATCGCATGGCGGTCGATGTCGGCCAGCGGCGTGCGCCACTCGGCGCTGGCGACGCGGGCGTTGGCGCCCAGCAGCGCGGGCTCGTCGCCTCGGTAGCCGCGCAGCGCCAGGCGGCGGTTGTCCAGCACCGGGCCCAGCTGCAGCACGGCATCGGTGGCGCCGCCGAGCTGGAAGGGCCCGGTGCGGCCGCTGGCGTGCACCTCGGTCCAGCGCAGCGCCAGCACCGTGCGCGCCAGCGGCACGAAGCCCAGCAGGTCGGCGCGCAGCACGCCGCCGTCGTAGGCCGTGGTGCTGCCGTGGCTGAAGGGCTTGTAGCTCTCGTACAGCAGCGTCGCGTGGAGGCCGCGGTTGGGGCCTTCGCTGGCCCAGTTGTCGTTGCTGGTGTCGAACTCGGCCAGGCCCGCCAGCAGCCTGGCGTCCTGCAGCCGCGTGCGCGTGTCGCCGGGAATGTCCACGTGATCGATGCGGTCCAGCGCCGCGCCGACGCCGAAGCGGATGCGGCGTTCCAGCCGCGTCACCGGAAACAGGCTCAGCCATTGCGCCTTGAGGTGGCTGTCGTAGGCCGTCGTGCGCTCGCTGCCGCTGCTGCCTTCCCAGGCGCGGGCGTTGAGCGTGCGCGTCAGCGCGATGCCGTGGTTGCCGATGAACTGGTACTCGGCGCTGCCCAGCAGCTGCTTCTGCGAGGTCTCGTACTCGGCCAGCAGCGCGTACTGGTGCCAGCCCAGCGCATCGCTGCCCGAGGTGCTGGCGCCGTAGCCGGTCAGGCCGCGGTCGGCAAAGGCCGCCGGCAGCCAGGCCCGCGGAACCAGCGTGCCCATCGCCGAGTAGGGCCGGCCTTCGCCCAGCGGCGCAGCGGTCTCGTCGGCGGGCGGCGCAGGCGCTGCCGGCGTGGTCTCGGCCGCCAGCGCCTGCAGCGGCGCCGCGGCGGCCAGACGGTGCAGCGCATAACCCTGCGGCGCCACCACCACCGTGCCCAGGCTGCCATCGGCGCCGCTGCCCGACTGCGCGACGACGCCAGTGTGGCTGCGCGTCAGGCGCAGGAACTCGCGGCCCTGCAGCCGCCACACTTCCTGCACGCCGCCTTCGGCGGTGATGAATTCCAGGCCGGCGCGTCCCCCGCGCAGGCCCTGCATCGGCGTGGCGCGGCGCAGCAGCAGGCGCGGCGTGGCGCCGGCGCGGGCCAGGTCCAGCTGGCGCAGTTCCCAGTCGCTGCCGCGGTGGGCGATGAAGGCCACCGCCGTGCCATCGGCGCTGGCCGCGAGGTCGACGAGGTCGGTGCCCGGCGGTGCTTCGTACAGCGTGCGCAGCGCCTTCGTCGCCTCGTCCACGCGGACCAGCCGCGTGCGGCCGCCGTCCAGCTGCAGCGCCACGATGGCCGGCCCGGCCTGCACGGCGCGGCGCAGGTGCGCGCAGTCGGTCAGCTGCACCAGGCGCTCGCCGTCCAGGCGGTAGACGTCGTAGGCCAGGTCCAGCGCGTTGCAGACGTCGGCCTGGGCCAGGATGACGCGGCCCTGGGCGTCGGCGTCCAGGCGCGCGTAGCGGTTGACGTGGGCCAGCGGGTGCGGGCTGCCGTCGGCGTCGAAGCGCACCAGGCGCGGCTCGTTCAGGCCGTTGTCGACCACCGCCAGCAGCGCGCCGCCGGGCAGCGAGACCACCGACGGGATGTCGAACACCGGCCCCAGCAGCCGCGGCCCCAGCACCTCGGGCTCGGCGCGCAGCGCCGCGGCGCGCGCGTCGAGCTGCTGTGACAGGTCGGCGAGGAATTCGTCCCACAGCGGGCCCATCGTCTTGCCGGTCAGGGCCTGCGGGTTGCTGGACAGTCGCGGCACGATGTTGCCGCTGTACTGCTCGACATACGCCGGCACCTTGTCGGCACCGTAGCGTCGGGCCAGGAACTCGTAGAAGTAGGCGCCGTAGAGGTACTGCTTGGAAAGCGGCAGCGCGCGGCCGTCGGCATTGAGCTCGGCCAGCGAGATGAAGCCGCGCGCCTGCTCGGCGCGCAGCCAGGCCTCGAACATCGGCGAGCGCAGGCGGCCGCGGCCGGCGGCGGGGTCGCTTTCGTTGTACACGGCCAGCCCCTCCAGCGCCCAGCCGGGCTGGAACAGGTTGGGGATGAACCAGGGCACGCGGCCGAAGATGGACTGCAGCACGCGCGGCGCGCCGCGCACCTTGTCGAAGTGCACAGCGTGGGTGAACTCGTGCACCAGCAGCAGGTCCAGCCAGGCGCTGTTGTCCAGCAGCTGGCCTTCGTCGGGCGGCGCCAGGAAGACGCCGATGAGGTTGTAGGGCAGCGGTGTGGTGTAGCCGTTGGCGAGGTCGAACTCGGCATAGACGACGAGCTCGGTGCGCGTGCGCGGCTCCCACTGCAGCGCCTGCGTCACCTTGGGGTAGGCGCGCTCGGCGGCGCGGCCCACGGCCTCGGCCTGGGCGCGCTGGGCAGCGCGGTAGTGGACGCGGAAGTGCGGCGTCTCGGCGCTCTGCCAGGGCACGCGGGGGTCGGCGAGCAGCTGCGCGAAGGCGGGCAGCGCCGCCAGTGCGGTGGACAGGAAGACGATGCTGCAGAGCCAAGCGCGCAGCAGCCGGGCGACGGCCATGAGGGCTCCTCGGATGGGGACAGGGAAGGGACTGCTGCTGCGCCGCGGGCCCCGGGGCTGAGTTTGCAGCAGCGCCGGCCGCCGTGGCCCCAGGTTCTACCCGGCGCAGTGCACGGCACCGGCGGCGGCGCGCCCTAGCCCTGCTGCCGCTGCAGCCGTTCGCTGCGCCAGTAGACGTCGTCGCCGCCCAGCCCGTCGAGGTTGGCACGGTTGAGCACACGGGCCAGCACGAAGAGCAGGTCCGACAGGCGGTTCAGGTACTGCCGCGGCGCGGCGTTCACGGCCTCGGTGGCGGCCAGCGCCACCAGCGCGCGCTCGGCGCGGCGCGCCACGGTGCGGCTGACATGGGCCAGCGCCGCGCCGCGCGTGCCGGCAGGCAGGATGAACTCGGCCAGCCGCGGCAGGCGGGCGTTGTGGTGTTCAAGCGCCTCATCCAGGCGCAGCACGGCTTCGTCCTTGAGCAGCGAATAGCCGGGAATGGACAGCTCGCCGCCGAGGTTGAACAGCTCGTGCTGGATGGCCACGAGCAGCTCGCGCACGTCGGCCGGCAGCGGCTCGGCCAGCAGCACGCCCAGGCCCGAGTTGAGCTCGTCGACGTCGCCCATGGCGGCGATGCGCAGGTGGCTCTTGGGCACGCGACTGCCGTCACCCAGGCCGGTGCTGCCGTCGTCTCCGGTGCGGGTGGCGATCTGTGTCAGGCGGTTGCTCATGGACCGGGTGGCGATGGCGCTGCGGGCGGGGACGCCATTGGAACACCGGTGGCGCCCGCGGTGTCAGCCCCGCATGCGCTGCGCGAACCACCACAGATGGCCCTCGGGGTCGATGCAGCCGTAGCTGCGGTCGGCCCAGTAGGCTTCGCCATAGTCGTGCAGCGCGGGCTCGGCGACGACGCGGGCGCCGGCGGCGCGGGCACGCTCGCAGTGGGCGTCGACGTCGTCGACATAGACCATCAGGTTCTGGGTGTTGCCGCCCGCGCTCAGCGGGCTCAGGCAGTCGGTCTCGAAGCGGCGCGCCGTGCCACGGACCTCTTCGCCGACCATGATGAGGCTGTCGTCGCCGAAGACCAGTTCGCTGTGGTCGATGCGGCCGCCCTCGCCGACGACCTTGATCTTGACCTCGAAGGCGAAGGCTGCGCACAGCCAGTCGATCATGCGCGACGCGTCGCGGTAGTAGATGCCGGGCGAGATGCGCGGCCAGCCGCGGGGGGTGGGTTTCATGGGCCGGGCTCCTGTCTGGACGGCTGCGGGACCGACACCATGCCCGCATCGGCGCCGGAGTTCAATCCGAGGTTCGCCGGAGTGCACGCCGGCCAAGGGCATGGCCCTGGCCTACCATCGCCGTGCGACCACTGCCGCCCCCTTGAGGAGACCGCCCATGAACGCGCCCCTGCCCGACCACGCGCTGCCCCACTCACTGACACACCTGCAGCCCCGCCCGATGCCGCAGGCCATGCTGGCCGCGCTGCGCGCGCGCTTCGGCGAGCGCTGCAGCACCGCTGCGGCGGTGCGCGAGCAGCACGGCCGCGACGAGTCCACCTACCCTGTGACGCCGCCCGAGGCGGTGGTCTTCTGCGAGAGCAACGAGGACGTCGCAGCCGTGGTCGCGCTGGCGGCGGCGCATGCGGTGCCCGTCATTCCCTTCGGCGTCGGCTCGTCGCTGGAAGGCCACCTGCTGGCGGTGCAGGGCGGCGTCAGCATCGACCTTTCGCGCATGAACCGCGTGCTGAAGGTGCATGCCGACGACCTCACGGCCACCGTGCAGGCGGGCGTCACGCGCGAGCAGCTCAACCGCGAGATCAGGGACACGGGCCTGTTCTTTCCCATCGACCCGGGCGCCAACGCCAGCCTGGGCGGCATGGCGGCCACGCGCGCCAGCGGCACGAACGCCGTGCGCTACGGCACGATGCGCGAGAACGTGCTCGGGCTGACGGTCGTGACGGCGGCCGGCGAGCTCATCCACACCGGCACGCGCGCCAAGAAGAGCGCCGCCGGCTACGACCTCACGCGGCTGTTCGTCGGCAGCGAAGGCACGCTGGGCGTGATGACCGAGATCACGCTCAAGCTCTACCCGCTGCCCGAGGCGGTGAGCGCGGCCGTCTGCCACTTCCCCAGCATCGCCGCCGCCGTGCGCACGACCATCCAGACCATCCAGATGGGGGTGCCCATCGCGCGCTGCGAACTGCTGGACGCCCACGCCATCCGCGCCGTCAACCGCCACAGCCGGCTCACCCTGCGTGAGGCGCCGATGCTGCTGATGGAATTCCACGGCAGCGAGGCCAGCGTGCAGGAACAGGCCGAGACCGTGCAGGCGCTGGCGCGCGAGCAGGGCGGTGAGGACTTTCAATGGGCGCGCACGCCGGAGGAACGCACGAAGCTGTGGACGGCGCGCCACCAGGCCTACTTCGCCGCGCTGCAGACGCGCGCCGGCTGCCGCTGCCAGAGCACCGACACCTGCGTGCCCATCTCGCACCTGGCCGAGAGCATCGACGAGAGCATCCGGGAGGCCGAGGCCTCGGGCATCCCGTACTGGATCGTCGGCCATGTCGGCGACGGCAACTTCCATCTCAGCTACCTGCTCGACCCCAGCGATCCCGCCGAGCTGGCCGCGGTCGAGCGGCTGAACGTGCAGATGGTGCAGCGCGCGCTGCGGCTGCAAGGCACCTGCACCGGCGAGCACGGCATCGGCCTGCACAAGATGGGCTACCTCGTCGAGGAGGCCGGCGAAGGCGCGGTGGCGATGATGCGCAGCATCAAGCAGGCACTGGACCCGCGCAACATCATGAACCCGGGCAAGGTGTTCGCGGCCTGAGGCCAGGCCGGGCGGACGGCGCGCTCAACCTTCCAGCTGCTTCTGGAACACCAGCCCCGCGTGCTCGCGCAGCGCGTGGAAGCGGATCTTCGGCCAGTTGGCCTCGATGGCGCGCAGCTCGGGCGCGTATTCCACCAGCACGGTCGGCGCATCGACCGCGTCGTAGGCCACCCGGTGGGCGTTGCCGTCGATGAAGCGCTGCAGCTCCTTGGGGTCGTCGCAGCTCACCCAGCGCGCCACCTGGTAGCGGCTGGGCATGATGCGCGCCTTCACGCCGTACTCGTGCTCCAGCCGGTGCGCCACGACCTCGAACTGCAGCTGGCCCACGGCGCCCAGCAGCAGCACGCTGCCGGCGACGGGGCGGAAGACCTGGATCGCGCCCTCCTCGCCCAGCTGCGTCAGGCCGGCCTTGAGCTGCTTGGTGCGCAGCGGGTCGGCGACCTCGACGCTGCGGAACATCTCCGGCGCGAAGAAGGGCAGGCCGGTGAACTGCAGGCTCTCGCCCTCGGTGAGGGTGTCGCCCAGCTGCAGCACGCCGTGGTTGGGGATGCCGATGATGTCGCCGGCGAAGGCCTCGTCGAGCAGCTCGCGGCGCTGGCTGAGGAAGCTCACCACGGTGTTGGGCCGCAGCTCCTTGCCGCTGCGCGCCACCTTCAGCCGCATGCCGCGTTCGAAGTGGCCGGAAGCCACGCGCAGGAAGGCGATGCGGTCGCGGTGTGCCGGGTCCATGTTGGCCTGGATCTTGAACACGACGCCGGTGAACTTCGGCTCGTCGGGCTGCACGATGCGCTGGATGGCGGCGCGCTCGCCCGGCGCCGGCGCCAGGTCCACCAGCGCGTCCAGCACCTCGCGCACGCCGAAGTTGTTCACCGCGCTGCCGAAGAACATCGGCGTCTGCCGGCCGGCCAGGAAGTCCGCACGGTCGAAGGGCGGCGCGGCGTCGGTCAGCAGCGCGATCTCGCCTTCGGCCTGCGCGTACTGCATGCCGAAGCGCTCGGCATAGGCCGGGTTGTGCAGTCCCTGCAGGATCTCGTCGTTGTGCCGGTCGCGGTCCTCGCCGGGGCTGAAGACGCGCATCTGCTGCTCGCGCAGGTCCATCACGCCGTGGAAGGCCTTGCCCATGCCCACCGGCCAGGTGAAGGGCACGACCTCCATGCCCAGCTCGCGCTCGATCTCGTCCATCAGCACCAGCGGGTCCTTGACCTCGCGGTCCATCTTGTTGACGAAGGTCAGGATGGGCGTGTTGCGGGCGCGACAGACCTGCAGCAGCCGGCGCGTCTGCGGCTCGACGCCGTTGGCCGCGTCGATGACCATCAGCGCAGCATCGACCGCGGTCAGCACGCGGTAGGTGTCTTCCGAGAAGTCCTGGTGGCCCGGCGTGTCGAGCAGGTTGATGACGCAGTCGCGGTACTCCATCTGCATCACGCTGGAAGCCACCGAGATGCCGCGCTGTTTCTCGATCTCCATCCAGTCGCTGGTGGCGTGGCGGCTGGCCTTGCGCGCCTTCACGCTGCCGGCGATCTGGATCGCGCCGGAAAACAGCAGCAGCTTTTCGGTCAGCGTGGTCTTGCCGGCGTCGGGGTGGGAGATGATGGCGAAGGTGCGGCGGCGGCGCACCTGCTGGGCAAGGTCGGCGGACATGGGGCGCGGGGGCCGTGGGCGCAAGGCGTCCGCGGCGGGCAAAGGGACGATTATCGCGGCCGCCACCGCGGCGGGCTGGCTATGATGACCGCGAGCCCTGCACCCGCGCATGGACCCGCACCCCACGCCCACCCCGACCCACCCGGCCACGCTGCCCGAGCGGCTGCGCCTGGAGACGCGCGACCTTCACGCCGCCGCCGAGCGCAGCGGTGTCATGGGCGACCTGCTGCATGGCCGCCTGCGCCTGGACAGCTACCGCGCCATGCTCAGCAACCTGCACGCCATCTACGACGCGCTGGAAGCGGCGCTCGATGCCCGAAAGGCCGACCCCCAGGTGGCGCCGCTGCGCATGCCCGGGCTCTACCGCGCGGCGGCGCTGGCCGACGACATCGACACCCTGGGCGGCAACGAGGCCGTGGTCGAGGACGCCGCAGCCGCGTACGCCAGCCGCCTGGCGCAGATCGCCCAGGCCGGCTCGCCCGCCCTGGTGGCGCATGCCTACGTGCGCTACCTGGGCGACCTGCACGGCGGGCAGGCGCTCAAGCGCGTCGTGGCACGCACCTTCGGCCTGGGTGCGGAGGGCACGAGCTTCTACGAATTCGGCGACGACGAAGAGGTGCGGTCGCACCGCACGGCCTTCCGCGCCGCGCTGGCGGCGCTGCCGGTCTCGCCTGCCGACGCCGACCTCATCGTCGCCGAGGCGCGCTGGGCCTTCACGCAGCACCAGCAGCTGTTCGAGCAGCTGCAGGCCCGCCACCCCGGCTGAGGGCGCGGGTGCCCGAGCTGCCCGACATCACCGTCTATGTCGAGCGCGCTCGCGAGCGGCTGCAGGGCCAGGTGCTGCGCCGCGTGCAGCTGCTCAACCCCTTCCTGCTGCGCACCGCGCTGCCGCCCATCTCGCAGGCCGAGGGCCGCACGGTGGTGGGGGTGCAGCGCCTGGGCAAGCGTGTGGTGCTGGCGCTGCAGGGCGAGTTCTTCCTCGTCATGCACCTGATGATCGCGGGGCGCCTGCGCTGGGTGCCGGCCACGGCCAAGGCGCCGGGCAAGGGCGGGCTGGCGAACTTCGTCTTCGATGCCGGCACGCTGGTGCTGACCGAGGCCGGCACGACACGGCGCGCCTCGCTGCACCTGGTGCAAGGCGAGGCGGCGCTGGCTGCGCTGGACCCGGGCGGCGTGGACGTGATGGCCATCGACCTCGCCACCTTCACGGCGCGGCTGTCCAGCGAGAACCACACGCTCAAGCGCGCGCTCACCGACCCGCAGCTGTTCAGCGGCATCGGCAATGCCTACTCCGACGAGATCCTGCACCGCGCCCGCCTTTCGCCCGTGACGCTGACGCGCGCGCTGCCGGCGGCGGGTGCGCAGCGCCTGTACGAAGCCGCGCGCGCAGTGCTGCAGGAATGGACCGAGCGGCTGCGTGAGCAGTCACCGGGCTGGCCCGAGAAGGTCACGGCCTTCCACCCCGAAATGGCCGTCCACGGCCGCTACGGGCTGCCCTGCCCGGTCTGCGCCGCGCCGGTTCAGCGCATCGTCCACGCCAGCAGCGAGAGCAACTACTGCGCACGCTGCCAGACCGGCGGCAGGCTGCTGGCCGACCGCGCCCTGAGCCGGTTGCTGAAGGCGAACTGGCCGAAGACGATCGACGAGCTGTCGTGAGCCCTGCCCATGGTCGTTCGATAACCGACGCTGGGTCGGGCCTCGCCCCACCACCAGTCGTCAGGCCGCGGCCGCAGCGCGCGCCAGCGGATTGGGCGTCGGGTCGGCCACCTTCGTCAGCAGATTGCGGTCGGTGTGATGGAAGGGCTCGGCCTGGCCCCGGATCATCAGCACCGTGTCTTCCTCGTAGCCCCAGCTGCCGTCGTCGTTCACAGTCACGGCGATGCGGAACTCCACCGTGCGGAAGGCGTGCTGCAGGAAGGGCGCCGAGCAGATGCCCCAGGTCTCCAGCCCCTGCGTGGCCTTGAGCTCGAAGCTTTTCGCGTCGGCGGCGGCCGTGCCGGCGGCCATCGCCGTCTGGCCGCGCGGGATCGTCAGCGTGTGGATGACCGTGCCGGTGGCCGGCTCCCACAGCCAGTAGCCGACCTGATCGTGATAGGTCTTCACCTGGCCAGGCTTGGTGACATGGGTGTGGTAGCGCAGTCCGTACAGCAGCTGCGGCCCGTTGGTCTGCGGGTCGATGGGCTGCAGCTCGATGCGCTCGACGAAGGCCTGCTTGCGCGGCCCGTCGGCCTTGGGCTTGACGTCCAGGCCGCGCGTGCCTTCCCAGACGCCGGCCAGCGCGCGCAGCGGGCCCAGGTGGTTCAGGGTGTGGATGTCGAGCGGTTGCGGCTCGGTGTAGATGTCGGCGGGAAATTCGCTCATCGGTGCGGGCGCGTGGCGGCAGAGTGCCAGTCTGCCGCCAGCATATCGCGGCCTGCACCGCTGGGCCGGGATCAGCCCCGGCGCAGTTCGTAGCGGTCCAGGTTCATCACCTTGGCCCAGGCGGCGACGAAGTCGTGCACGAACTTCTCCTTGGCATCGGCGCTGGCGTAGACCTCGGCCAGCGAGCGCAGCTGCGAGTGGGAGCCGAAGACGAGGTCGGCCCGCGTCGCCGTCCATTTCAGCGCCCCGGTCTTGCGGTCCCGACCCTCGTAGATGCCGGCGGCCGGCTTCCACGCCGTGCCCATGTCGAGCAGGTGGACGAAGAAGTCGGTGGACAGCACCCCCGGCCGGTCGGTGAAGACACCGTGCCGGCTGCCGCCCGGGTTGGCGCCCAGCACCCGCAGCCCGCCCACCAGCACCGTCATCTCGGGCGCGGTGAGCGTGAGCTGCTGGGCCTTGTCCAGCAGCAGCTGCTCCACCGGCACGCTGGCCGGGCCCTTGAAGTGGTTGCGGAAGCCGTCGGCCACCGGCTCGAGGACGCCGAAGGACTCGACGTCGGTCTGGTCCTGCGATGCGTCGACACGGCCGGGCGCGAATGGCACGTCCACAGCCACGCCCGCGGCCCGGGCGGCCTGCTCGACGCCCACGCCGCCGGCCAGCACGATGACGTCGGCCAGCGAAAGCCGGCCCGAGGCCTGCCGCACCGCTTCCA